>NEUS01000055.1 GCA_002288455.1 Opitutia bacterium Tous-C1TDCM | reverse complement strand
CCGGCGACGCCGACATTGATCACGCCGGAGTCAACGATACCACCGGTCGTCGAGCGAGCCGTGAGGCCACCCGTCGTGGTGATCGCGCCGAGGTTCAGGGTGGAGGTCTCGATGACGTTGATCGCACCGGCGCCGGAATTGACGGCGACGCTGCCGAACTGCACGACCGGGGCGAGCGCACCGAGGGCGTTGGCCGCATCAAGGGTGACCGCGCCACCACCGGTGGTGAGGTTCAGGCCGCCCGTGATCGTCTGACGACCGTAGTCCTGGTCGGTGATCGCGCCGCCATTCGTGGTGACGGTGAGAATACCGCCGATGGTGACGACTTGGCCGGCGGTGCCGAGGCCGGCACCGATCTGGAAGCCTTGACCGGCGCCCGTGATATTGACCGTCGCGGCGCCCGTGACGTTCGAGGTGCCGAGCCAGAGGCCATTCGTGTTCGTGACGGAAGCCGTGGAACCGGTCAGCTGAAGCGTGGAACCAGCAGCCAAGGCATTCGCCTGGGTCAGGGTGATCGCACCGGCACCGGCATTGAAGACATTGGCGACCGGGGTGTTCGTGTTGCCGGAAGTGGCCGTCGTGATGGCGGCGGTCTGGGTGATGGAACCACCGGCCGTGCGGACATTGACGCGGTCGGCGGTCACCGCCGCACCGATGCTGATGCTGCCCGTGGTGGCATTCATCGTGGTCGTGGAACCGACCGCCGCGGTCTGCGTGATCGTGCCCGCGCCCGCGGTGGTGATGGAGCCGCCCGTGAGGGTGACACCGCCGCCGGAGGTGTTGTTGCCGGCCGTGACGAGGGGCTGATTGACGGTCAGCGCACCGCCGGAGGCCGTGACGCTGATGGAGGAGCGGTTGTTGGTCGCCGCGCCGGTCGTGATACCGTTGAGACCGTTCACCGTGCCGATGGTCACGGGACCGACGGCGCTAAAGGCGAACGAAGAGGAAGCCGTGGAGCCGGAGAGGCTGCCGGCAATCGTGCTGTTGTTGCCGATCGAGACACCGGAGTTCGCGGTCGTCGTGACGAACGAGGCGTCGCGGCCGATGGCGATCGTGCCGCTGGTGTTGATGCCAACCGTGCCGGCAGTTCCGGTAGCGGTCACGAACAGGTCGCGGCCGATGGTGGAGGCGCCGAGAGTGACGATGTTCGCCTCGCGAACCGTCACGTCGGCGGTCGTACCGGGAGCGGTGATCGAGAGGATCTCGAAGTTGTTGGTCGCGTTGTCGAGGGTGACATTCACGCCACCGGTGCCGGTGGAGATCGTGGCGGTCTGGTTACCGGTGACCTGCTGGCCGACGGTGACCTGATTCGTCGCGGTGATCGCGCCGGCGTTGGTGGTAACCGAGAGGTTGCCGCCCGCCGCGAGGGCGCCCGTGGCGGAGAGGTCCAGACCGGCCGCCGCGGTGACGGAGCGGTAAACCACATCGCCGGAAACCGAGGCTTGATTCGAAACAATCGTGCCGGCGGTGGCTTCAAGGTTGCCGGAGATCGAGGGAGCCGCGCCCGCACCGATCGTGATCGAACCGCGGGAGGCGCCGGAGAGATTCAGGCTGCCGACCGTGGCGAAGGAGAAGTCCGAGGTCTCTTCCAAAGTGGAGAGGTACAGACCGCCGTTCGTGGTGATGCTGGCCGTGCCGCCGATGGTGATGTCACCGTTGGCTAGAACGAAGACCTTGCCGGTCGAGAACAGCGTGCCATCGATGGACACGTTGGTCGCGGTACCGAGCGCGCCCGTCGTGGCATAACCGATCTTGTTCAGAACGGCGCCGCCGGTGGGCAGGGTGAAATTGATGGTATCGCCGGCAGCGATGTTGAAGTTCGTGCCGTTCCAGACGAGCACCGACTTATCGGATGCCGTGATGGTTCCGACGTTCGTGCCGGAGCGCGTATACGAAGCCGTACCGCTGGTGGCAGAGAATTCCTGCGCGGCGGGCACAGCGGCCCAGACCGGAGCAGGAAGGACCGCGAGAGGTCCGACGGCCATCGTCGCAATCAAGAGCTTGCGCAGCGAGAGCCGGACATTGGATGCATTTTTCATGAGTTTAGTGAACTATTGTGACTAGATTACGCCTAACAACCTTAAGGAAAAGGGGCGGTGAGACAGGAGTGGCAAGCGTTAATTACGCAGAAGTCGTTGCTGTGGCTGGGTAATCCGACCCATCGACTGGGTGAGATTCCCCACCGCAATCTCACTGCCGAACGACTTTTCCGGCCCTGAAAATTCCCAGTCTCTGCTCCGAAACCTTGGCGACGGCAGCGTCACCTTGGCGGCGGGCGAGTTCCAAGGCCGCGGTCACCGAAGCAATGGCACCGGGCAGATCGCCGGTCTCCGCTTGGGCGACGGCCAGCGAATTGAGGACGGTGGGATTGTCGGGCAACGCCTGCAGGGCCCGTAGCGCGATCTCCTTAGCCTCGCGGCCGCTCCGGACCGCGTCGTCGTTGACCGTGGCCAAGGCGAACGCGAGGTAGGCGGCGACCATGGGATCGAAGCGTTCCCGGAGTGCCTCTTTGTATAGAGCAACCGCCAAAGCGGATTGGCGTTCGCGGTAGAAGCTGCCGGCGGCGGAAGAGTACATGCCGAGCCGATCGGCAACCGGCGCGAGTCGGATTCCCTGCGCGGTGGCCTCCGCGGCCGCGGCCCACTCTTTCCGGCCGAAAAGGATTTCCCCTTTGCGCAGCCAAGGTTGGAACGACTGCGGCGACTGCGCGATCAGTGTGTCGAGGTCGCGTTCGCCTTCGGCGACCGCCCCGGAAGCGATCTTGCTGATCGCCAGATGATAGAGGGCGTCGGCGGGGGACTGGCTGAACGCGACCTTGAACAAGAGGACGATCGGGTTCAGCGCCGTCATATCGTCCGGCACCCGGTAGGGCAGCATCTGCAGCCAAGGCGGGACGACCCGGTCGACGAGCAGCTTGTAACCGAACGACTGCTTGAACTCGTCCATGCTCGCCGTCGGCCGGGAGAGGCGGAAGTACTGCTCGATGAAGTTCTCTTCGGAGATCATCGCGATGTGCGTGACCTGATGCTTTTGGATCAGCTTGGCCGCCTCGTCGTAGCTGCCGGCGGAGAGGATCTCGGCGGCCGCCTTTAAGCCGGACGTGTTCTCCCAATACAAAGTACCCAGCGTCCGAATCCGCCCGTAGTAGCCGATTCCGGTCGAGCTGTTCGGGTTGGTCAGGAGCACGATTTGTTCGCCCGGTGCCGAGGCGAGCAGGTTGGCGGCGATATCCCGCGACAGCACCTGATGGGCGTCTTTGGGGGCGACTCGCCGCGCATCGACGTCGGAGCGGGCTTCCAGATGCCGCGCAATAGTCCACGGCAAAAACGCCGCCCCCGCGACCGCCAGAATCGCGATCCAACGGGTCCGCAACGTCCGCGAACCGACGAAAGCAGCCAGCAGCACAATCAGCAGCACGACCTGGGGACCGCTGGCATTGAGTAGCCAACGCGTCTGGATCCAACCCATGGCGGTGAAAAAAACCGCCGCGATCGTGGTAAACCAGACCAGCGTGGACGCCCGCTCCCGTTTCACGAGCAAAAGGACCAATGCTGCAATCAGAGGCAGGTTCTCGGTTCCGAACACGCGGAACACCTGCTCCAGCGGGACCCCTTTCACCGTCGTCCAAATCGGCAGGAACTCCTGGATACTCTTGTGGAGGTTGGCGAGGAACGGATCCATCACCACGAACACTTTTTCACGGCCGAGCAACAAGACCAACGGCACCGCCGCCACGGCCGCCAACGGACCGGCCAGCGATTTCCAAGAAAGCGTTTTCGCACTGCCGGGGGCGGTCAGCCATGCCCCCAGCGTCGCGACGAACCCCGCCCCGCCCCACCAGGCAAGACCGTAGAGGGGGTGATTCGACTCCAGCCGCAGGCCCAGGTGATTGGGGAAGTATTCCACCGCATAGACCACGACGGTGCCCACCCCGCCGATCCGGCCCCATAGCCGCCACAACTCGGGCTCAAACTGTTCCCCCCCGGCCAAGGCCACCCGGCGCCGAACGAAAATGGCCCCGAGCGCCGCCGCGCCAACGATCGCCACCGGGGGCAAAGTCGAGGCTGCACTGATCCAGACCCCGAAGACCCCGCTCAACGCCGAAACCCACGCTCCGACCCGGGCCGCCGCGATGGACGCAGGCAAAAACGCCGCGGTATTCGGCCGGGTCGCCACAAAGCCCCCTCCCATCATGGCCATGCCAAGGACGAGCCCAAAGGCGGACAGCGTCAGCAAACCATGGTGGTCGACGTAAGTCGGGAAGAAGCCCTCGAAAATCCGGGGATGCCCCAGCATCGCCAGCGCCACCAAAACGCCGACCGGAGTTCCGGCCCAGCGCGCCGCCAAGGCCGAAAACAGACCGATCACGACAATAAACACGACGGAAGGCAGCCACAGCGTGGCCCGCTCCATCGCCCGCGGCAGCGGCTCACCCGTGATTTTTTGCTGCACCATGCCGGCGGCCGCGATGGTCCAGCCCCAGCCGGAATTCCAATGCACCTCGCGGCCGTGCACGCCGTTGTCGATCTTCGTCCAGCGCAACCGGCCCTGCTCGCCCTCGGCCAGCGACAACGCATGGCGGACCCAAGTCTGGGCGTCGGCCGCAAACGACGGGAACGGCATGACCAACGGGGTTGTGGCCGCGGGCGCGCCGCGCAGCCCCAACGCCCCTGCGATCCCGAGATAGCGTTCCACCATCCGCGCGTGCGAATAGAGCACGCCGGCGATCGCGATCCACAGCGGGATCAACACCAACCAACGGACACGGGACGACTCTTGGGTCAAAAGCATGGCGGCAAAGAAATGGGAGACCGCTGAAGGACGCCGCCGGACCGGAAACGGATACCGCTTCAAGCGGACCACCGGCGCCGGGCAATCAGCGACGTGCCCCCTCGGAATCCGGCAGGATTGCCGGGAGCGCCCGTCGCTGCCGAGCCAAAAGTAAGCGGCCGGAACCGGCCTCGCGACGACGCGCCCGCCGGCCGGCATTCTTCAGTTGCGTTGAACTTCCGCCCAACTAACAGGTCACCGCCTTTCCCGAATGACTGTCTTCCGTTCATTGCTGGCCTGTCTGATCCTTGTGATTGGGGCCGTTTCGATCCACGCCCAGCCCGAGGCCCCCGCCACCGCGCCGTTGCTCAGACAGATCGCGGTCGCGGATACCCTCGACGCCGCCCAGCAACTCGCTTTCACCCCGGGCGCCGGTTTCCTCGTGTTGCCGGCCAGCCTCTCCGGCAAGATCGACGCCGCCGAACTCCAGAAGCGCCTCGCCAACGCCGAAAACCGCCCCGTCGACGAGCAACTGCTGGTCGCCATCGCGCAGGTCATCGAAGCCTTTCTCCGCAACCAAGGTCTGCCCACCGCCACCGTGATCGTCCCGGAGCAGCGGATCGTCGACGGCCTGCTCCGTGTCGCCGCCCTGCCCGACAATTCCACCGTCCTGCTCAAACGCATCGCCCTCGCCGACACCGTCGAGGGCGCCCAGCGCCTCTTCCCCGCCGCCGACGCCGGATTCCTTTCCCTCCCCGCCAGCCTCGCCTTCATCAATCGCCAGGAGCTCCAGAAACGCCTCGCCGCCGCCGAGAACCGGATCGTCGACGACCGGCTGCTCGCCTCGATCGCGCAGGTCATCGAATCCTTTCTCCGCCAGAACGATTTCCCGCTCGCCTCCGTCCAGATCGCCGACCGCCGCCTCGCCGACGGCACCCTCCGCCTGGCCGTGCTGCTCGGCAAATTCCGCGAGATCCGCATCCGCGGCAACCGCTGGTTCAGCGAATCCCTCCTCCGCAACAAACTCGATATCCAGAGCGGCGAGGTCATCCGCGTCTCCGATCTCGAACGCGCCATCAACTGGACCAACGCGAGCCCTTTCCGGAAAGTCCGCGCCCACATCGACCCGATCCCGAACACCAACGAGGCCAACCTCATCATCGGCGTGGACGAAAAACTGCCCCTGCGCGTGTCCGCCTCCGTCGACAACGGCGGCAACACCGCCATCGGCGAGACCCGCGGCATCGTCGGCCTCACCTACGGCAATATGTGGGGCCTCGACCACGATCTGACGTATCAGCTTGTCACCACGGACGAGTATCCCGTCTACCGCGGCCACGGTCTCAGCTACCGCGTCCCGCTGCCGTGGCAGCACACGGTCCACGCTTCGTTCTCCTACTCCCGGGCCCGGCCCGAATTCTTCGACGGGCTCTTCGTGCAGGACGGCGAAAACCTCAACGCCGACCTCCGCTACAGCGCCGTGCTCCGCCGCGGCAACAATCCCGTCGAGGGATTCTTCGGCCTCAGCTTCAAGCAATCGAACAACAATCTGGAATTCGGCGGCAACGAGGTGCAGAGCTCCAAGGCCGACACCTTTCTGGTCTCGGCCGGGGTCTCGGGCGTGCGCCGCGATCGCCACGGCGGCTGGATCCTTGCCCTCACGTTGAACGGCAGTCCCGGCAACTTGAATTCCCGCAACACCGACGCGGTCTACGGCGACGTCCGCATCGGCGCCAATCCCGCCTACGTCTACGGCAACCTCACCGTCCAACGCGTCCTCGCCCTTGGAAAAGGCTGGGAATTCAACACCCGCGGCGTGCTCCAGAAATCGAGCACCAACCTGCTGTCGAACGAACAGCTCTCCATCGGCGGCGCCGCCACCGTGCGCGGCTTCACCGAAAACACCTTCATCGGCGACGAAGGCTTTGTTTCCAGCACCGAGGTGGCGACGCCCTACTTCAAACGGAAACTTCCCTTCGTCTCCGCCGCCCGTCCTCCCTTGGACTACCGCTGGCTCGCGTTCTTCGACCTCGCCCACGTGAAGCGCAAACACGTCCTCCCCATCGACCGCTCCTTCGACCCGCTCTCCAGCGTCGGCGTCGGTCTTCGCGCCAGTCTGCCGCCGCACCTCCAGCTCACCGCGGACTACGGCTACCAACTCGCCCGCGTCCCCTTCGCCGAAGGCCGCGGCCGGCTGCACGTCAAATTGCTCTTCAGCTATTGAGCGGACCCCGCCGCCCGGTGCGTCTTCACCTCGGCCATCATTTCTACGGCGCCGGCAATCTCGGCGACGACTTCATGCTCGCGGGCTTTCTCGCCGCGCTGCGGCAGCTGGCCCCCGGGACGCGGTTCACCTGCGCCGTGCCGTTCGAACGCGCCCCGCTCGCCGCCCGTTTCCCGGAAATCGAATGGCTCCCCTACTCGGCCGAGGCCCGCCGCGCCGCCATCGCGGACTGCGACGCCTGGGTCGGCCTCGGCGGCTCGCCGTTCCAAAGCGCGCAATCGCGCTGGTTCATCGATCACTTGATCGAGGACGCCGCCTTCTGCGCCGCCGCCGGCAAACCGATGGATTACCTCGGCGTCGGCGTGCAGACCGCCGCCGAATTGCAGGCGCCCGGTCTCGCCGCACTCGTGGGCCAGGCCCGCGGCATCTGGACCCGTGATGCCGCCGCCGCGGAACGCCTCGCCGCCGCCGCCCCCGCCACCCCGGTGCGCGCGGCCGCCGATCTGGCGCACCTGTGGTTCCGGGCAAACCCGCCGCCGCCCGCCGCGCCCGGGCGCGCCACCCTCGTCGCGAATTTCGACTACGGCACCTGGCCCGGCCGCGATGCCTGTCTCGCCGCCGTCGCCGCCCTGCCGCCCGGCGAACGCTGCTGGCTCGCGCAGGAAGCGCGGCCCTTGCCCGGCGCGGAGATCGCGTTGCACGCCGCCTTGCCGGCAGCGGAACGCGCCCGCTGGCAACTCGTGACGCCCGAAATCGCCGGCGCCCCGCTCGCGACCGTGCAGGCGCGCTGGCCGAGCGGGGAGATGCTCGTCACGGCCCGCTTCCACGCCGCCCTCGCCGGCGCGTGGTCGGGTTCGCGTATCCTCGTTTTGGCGACAAACGAAAAGCTCCGCGCCGTCGCCTGCGATCTGGCCGTGCCGGCCCTCGCGCCCGACGCCGACCGCGCGACCGCCGAACGCGCCCTCGCCGACGCCGTCGTACCCGCGAAACCGCTCGCCGCCGCGGCCGCCGCCTGGTCGGCCTGCGCGGAGTTCGTGCGGTCCGCTGTTGCGCCGGGACGTTGAAGTATCGTAGGCACAGCGGTTCATGCCGGCTCTCGCGCTCTCTTTCGCCTTTCTGCTGTTCGTCACCTTCGTGGGACGGGCCGCGTTGGCCGGGTGCCGGTGGCAGGGCGGCGTGCTGCGCTCCTGGCTGCTCGCGCCGTCGGTCGGCCTCGCCGTCGTCGTGCTCGGCATTATGGTTTTCAACCAGGCCGGCCTGCCGATCCGCAGCTTCGCCTGGCCGCTGACGCTGGGCCTCGCCGCCGCCGCGGCCGGCATCTTCGCCTGGCGCCGTCCGGCGCTGCCGTGGCGCGCGCTGGCGCCGTTCTTCGGCATCGCCGTTTTTTCGCTCCTGTGGACCGGCTGGCCGATGCTGCGCTTCAACTTCGGTTGGCTGAGCTACGTCAACGACGACTACATCAACTACTGCCTCGCGGCGGAGCGCTTCAAAGACTTCGGCTTCTGGCGCGTGCCCACGATGGAGGAACTCGCGGGCACGGATATCGCGCAGTACTACTGGTTCATGCACGTGCCGGGGCTCATGCGCTTCGGCAGCGAGATCTTGCTCGGCTGGGTCTCGGCCCTGACCGGCATCCGTTCCCTCGGAATCTTCATGCCGGTGATCGTCGGCCTCGGGCTCATCCAACTGCTCGCCGCCTCCGCCCTCGCCTTGCACCGCGGCCGCTGGCGCCGCCGCGCGCTGCTCACCGCCGGCCTGCTCGCCGTGAGCCCGTTGTTCATGCTCGGGACGCTGTATCAGTTGATCGCCCAGGTCGGCGGTCTCGGCCTTTTGCTCGGCGCCATCGTGCTGCTCACCGGCCGCCTGCCGGCCAAGCGCCGCCGACTCGTCCCGCACGTCGCCGCCCTCTCGATCGTCGGCGCGGGCTTGGCGGTGTTTTATCCCGAAGTCACGGCCTTCGCCGTGCTCACCGGCGCCGCCGTCGCCGGCCTCGAGGCCCTGCGCCAACGCCGTTTCCCGGTCGAGCGAGCGTCGCTGTTCCTCTACGGTATCGTCGGCGTCGTCGTCCTCCTGCGCTACAACACCCTCGCCTACATCTTCACGGTCTCGCTGCAGATGGGCTCGGGCTTCCGCGCCGTCGACCTGTCGCTGTCGCTCTTCCCGTACTTCATGATCCCGACGGGGCTCGCGAACCTCTTCGGCCTGATGCCGCTCGCGATCCAGTACGCGGAGCCCCTGACCTCGCTGGCCATCGTCGCCGGCCTCGCCGCCCTCGGCACCGCGCTTTGGACCGGCGTGCGCGGCGGCTGGCAGGGCGTGCCGATGGCGCTGCTGCTGCTCGTCCAATTCCTCCTCGGGCTGAAACTGATGCGTTCGGGCAACGACTTCGGCCTCTACAAGATCGCGATGTTCATGCAGCCCGCGCTCGCGGCCGCGTTGGCCGCGGCCCTGCTGCGTTTGCCGCGCGCCCGCTGGTCCGCGCCGCTCGCGGTCGTCGCCGCGGGTCTCTGCTGCGCCCCCACCGCGCTGTTCTACACGCAGGCGTCGCAGGGCGAGAAATCGGGCGGCATCACCGAAGCCAAGTACGCCTCGATCCTCGGCACGCGCCCGCCGGCATCCCCGCCCGGCACCCGCCTCCTCACCGACATCAACAACCTCGTCGCCGCCAAAGTCGCCGCCCTCGAGCTGCGCGGCACGGATCTGCGATACCTCTCGCGCGACTACTACCAGCAGATCGCCCCGATCGAATTCGAGAAACTCGGCGACACCCTCATCAGTTTCCACCCGCAGTTCGCCGACCTCATGCGCACGCGCGCGATGCTGGAAAAACGCGACGATCTCACCGTCCGCACCCACGCGGCCTTCGACACGTCGTTCCGCGCGCCCGCGCTCGGCTTCGCGCCCGGGAGCAAAACCGACGCCTACCTCACGCTCGATCCGTCGCTCGGTCTCTTCAACAAGTACAAGGCCGAGCTCGGCACGCGGCCCAAGTCGTTCTTCCGCACCCTCACGGCCGCCGAGGCGAAGAACCACCTCGTGTTTATCCACACCGGCCGCGGCAACCACTACTACCTCGGCGACCGCAACCGCATCGCGATCTTCCAGCAGGAAGCGGATCCGTTCACCTCGCGCCAGGACATCACCGGCATGGGCCGCTTCCTCCTGCTCCGCGTCGAGCAGCCCGACGCCGAATTCTATGTGCGCATCGCGGCCACCAAGACCTTCATGGGCGAGGGCCACACCGCCTGGTCCCCGGGCTCGCAATTGCTCGGCGCCGAGGCGCTCCCGCTCGCGTTTCCCGGCAACGGCGCCGTCAACCGCATCGTCGGCCCGATCCGCCCGGTCTACCGCGACGGCGCCGCCTACCTCGCGATCGATTTCAAGGAAACCGCCGTGCAGTTCCCCTTCCGCCGCACCGGCCTCCAGGCCCTCTACAACAACGAGGTCCCCTTCGACTCCCGCAAACTCGTCGCCTACGGCCGCGACATCTCCGCCCTCTCCGCCGCCGAGGTCGCCGCTCTGCCTCGCCCCGCGCGGCTCGCCAAGTTTCCCGACGACCTCGTCTTCGCCCGCGGTCTCGAATTCGCCGGTATCTACGAGGACGGCTGGCTGTCGCCGGAAAGCGAATACGTCCTCGGCGCGAGCCCGGCCCGCGGCGTCGTCCGCATCCGCGGCTACGTGCCGGAACTGCCGGGCCAGCCGCTCGGCCGCGGCACCCTCGCGATCCGCGTCGGCAACAACACGTTTCCCGTCCCGGCCGCGACCGGCGCGTTCGACTGGCTCGTCCCGGTCGACGACGCCGTCGCCGCCACCGCCGTGGGCCTGAAGTTTTCGGACTCGGCCCCGCTGCCCGGCGGCGACGACCGGCCCGCCGGCGGCAAACTCGAGCTGATCGAGGTGCTCCCGGCCTTGCCCACGCACACCTTCGAGTACGGCGTGCCCGGCCGCGCGCGGCTCCCCGCACCCGGCATCGACCAGGACGGCTGGTTCGCCCGCGAGGCGGGCATCGTGATCCCCGCGGGCGGCCGCCGCGTGCTGACGTTGAAATTCGAATACCCGGACTGGGGCGCCCGCGCCGCCGGCGAGCTCGAGATCGCGCGGCCGGGCGGCTTGCCCGTGCACCGCCAGATCCTGCCGGCCGGCGAATACACGACCGTGATCCTCGACATTCCCGCCACCGCCCGCGCGCAGCCGCTCACGCTCCGCGCCGCCGCCGATTTCGCCTTGCCCGCCCCCGACCCGCGGCGCCGCGCCGCCCGCCTCGTGGTCGCCGAACTCCAGCCCGTTTCGCCCGAATGAGCGGCCCGCGCGCAGCCGTCTTCGTCAAGGTCGATACCCTCGGCGACCTCGTTCTCTTCGCCCCGGCGCTGCGCGCGCTGCGCACCGCGTGGCCAGCGACCCGCCTCGCCGTCGTCATCCGCCGCGCCTACGGCGATCTGGCGCCGCTCCTCGCTCCGCAAGTCGAATGGATCCACACGGACCTCGACCCGTTCAATCATCGGCCCGACCGCGATCCGGCCGAAGTCGCGCGGCTGCGCGACGCCGTCGCGGCCCTCGCCCCCGAGGTCTTCGCCGCCGCCACGTCCCGCCGCAATTGGCTCGAGGTCCTCCTGGCGAGCACCGTGCCGCACGCCCGCCGTGTGGCCCTCGGCGCCGCCGGCCAGGACGAATTCTTCGGCACGCAACTGCGGGTGCTCGCCGGCCTCGACGCGACGGCCGCGTTTTCCGAATTCGTCGCCCCGCCCGCCGCGGCGCCGGATTGGGCGGCGAACTTCACGCTCGTCGACGCGCTGCTCGGCCGCGCCGTCGAACGCACGCCGCCGCGGCTCGCCGCCCCGGCGGACGCCGTCGCGGCCGCCCGCCGCTGGCTCGCGGAGAAACAGCTCGGTCCCGGACGCTACGCGGTCTGCGCCGCCGCCGGTTTCGCCAACGTGCGCCTGAAGACCTGGCCCGCCGACCGCTTCGGCGCGCTCATCGGCCGGCTCCGGGAAACGCATTGTCTGCCGACCGTGCTCATCGGCCACACCGGCGAACGCGACCACCTCGCGACCGTGCCCGGTGCCGATGCCACTTGGCTCGGCGGCGAAGGCGATTTGCCCGTGCTCGCGGCGCTGATCGCGGACTCGGCGCTCTACGTCGGCAACGACACCGGCGCCCTGCATCTCGCGGCCGCCCTCGACGTGCCGGTGCTCGGCATCTTCGGCGGCGGCACTTGGCCGCGCTTCGTGCCGGCCGCGGCCCGCGGCGCCGCCGTCGTGCAGCCGCTCCCCTGCTTCGGCTGCGGCTGGGACTGCGCCTTCGGCGACGCGCCTTGCCTCGGCGGTATCGCCGCCGCGGATGCGTTTCCGGCTCTCGACGACGCCGTCGCCGGCCGCCCGTTCGCGATCCGGGAAGTGCGGAAGGTCGCCGCCGGGACCGAGGCGCTCATGGCCAAGGTCGCGGCCCTCCACCGCGAATCCCGCGCCGGCCACCTCGCCCGCCAGCACAAGCTCGAGGAACTCACCGCCCTCGACCGCGAAAAGGACGAGACCATCGTCCGCCAGAACGACGAACTCGTCGGCAAGGAACAGGAAATCGACGCCCTCAAGCTCGTCTGCGACGAGCGCGAAAAAACGATCATCGTCCTCGACGGCCACGTCCGCCACTTCCAGCACCTCAGCGGCGTGCTGCAGGCCGACAAGTCCGTCCTCGAGCAGACCCTCGCCGCCCAGCCGGCCGACGCCGCGCTGGCCGCACGGACCATCTCCTCCCAGCTCGTCCACATCCGGAATCTCGAGGCTCTCGTCAAACTGCAGGAGGCCGCCCTCGCCGATCTGCGCACCACCGAAGCCAATCGCGCCGCCGGCCTCCACGATCTCGAACAGGCGAAACACTACGGAAAACTGCTCGCGGAAAAGGAAGCCGTCATCCGCGCCCTCAGCGCCGGCTTGGCCGAACGCGAAAAACTCATTTCCCGCCTCGCGGCCGCCGGCACCGGCCCCACCGCCGCCCTGCACCGCCTGGCCGTCGCCGCTGCCGCGTTGGTCCGCGAGGAGATTTTCCGCCCCGCCGAGGCCGCCCTGTTCCGCGCCGTGGTCGAGCGCCATTGGATGCAGATCGGCGTGCTCCGCCATTACGCCCCGAAGCCGCTGCGCTGGGACGACCGGATCCCCGCCCCGGCCCGACGCGACGCCGACCTGCCGCAGATCGGCGTCGTGACCCCGAGCTACGGCCAGGAAGCCTTCATTGCGCGCACGCTCCGCAGCGTGATCGACCAGGCGTATCCGAAATTGGTCTACGCCGTGCAGGACGGCGGTTCGAAGGACGGCAGCCCCGGGATCATCGCCCGCCACGCCGCCGCGCTGCGGCATTGGGAGTCCGTGCGCGACCGCGGTCAGGCCGACGCCATCGGCCGCGGCTTCGGCCACATCGGCGGCGCCCTCGGCCCCGACGACCTGATGGCCTGGCTCAACTCCGACGATCTGCTCGCCCCCGGCGCGCTGCGCTTCGTCGGCGAGTACTTCGCGGCGCATCCCGACGTCGACGTCGTCTACGGCCACCGCATCATCATCGACGAGCACGACCGCGACGTCGGCCGCTGGATCATGCCGCGGCACGATCCCGCTACTCTCGAGTGGATCGACTACGTGCCGCAGGAGACGATGTTCTGGCGCAAACGCGCCTGGGACCGCGTCGGCGGCATCGACCCGAGTTTCCAATTCGCCCTCGACTGGGACCTGCTCGCGCGTTTCCAGCAGGCCGGCTGCCGGATGGTCCGCGTGCCGTATTTCCTCGGCGCCTTCCGCGTCCACTCCGAGCAGAAAACTTCCCAGGCCATCCACACCACCGGTGCGGAGGAAATGAAGCGCATCCGCACGCGTTTCCACGGCGAGAAGCAGGACGACTTCGCCACCATCGACCGCTTCGCCCGCCGCACGCGTTTCCGCGGCGCCCTCGTCGCCCGCCTGCTCGAAGCCGGCATCCGCTGGTAGGTCCCGCCTTGTTTTTGTGCTGATTAGCCCCGCGTAACGCCCATCGTTCCCCCCATGCTGCTCAGCATCGTCGTCCCGGTTTACAAGGAAGAGAAGAACATCCCCGAGTTCCTGCGCCGGCTGCGGCCCATTCTCTCCGGCGTCACGGAAGACTACGAAATCATCTTCTCGCTCGATCCTTCGCCCGACCGCACCGAGGACGTGATCCTCGAAAATCGCGCCGCCGATTCCCGGATCAAATTGCTCAAGTTTTCCCGCCGCTTCGGCCAGCCGATGGCGACGCTCGCCGGGCTCGATTACTCCTCCGGCGATGCCGTCATCGTCATGGACGTCGACCTGCAGGATCCGCCGGAACTGATCGGCGAGATGGTCGCGAAATGGCGCGAAGGCTTCGACGTCGTCCTCCCGCAACGCCGCCAGCGCACCGGCGAGCCCTGGATCAAGAAGGCCGTCGCCGCCACCGGCTACAAGGTGATCAACAAAATCGCCGACGTGAAGATCCCGCCCAACACCGGCGACTTCCGCCTCATGGCCCGGCGCGTCGTGCGCGAGGTCGTCAAACTGAAGGAATCGCACGGCTTCCTCCGCGGCATGGTCGCCGTCGTCGGTTTCAAGCAGGCCATCATCCCCTTCGACCGCCCGGCGCGTTTCGCCGGCGAAACAAACTACAACCGCTTCGTCGGCTCCCTGCGCATCGGCTTCAACGGCATCTTCTGCTTCTCGACCTACGCGCTCTCGCTCAGCACCTGGCTCGGCTTCGTCGTCTCCGCGTTCTCGTTTCTGCTGATGGCCGTGTACCTGTTCTACAAACTCATGGGTTGGCCCATCGTCTGGGGCAATCCGACCCTCGTCATTCTGATCTCCTTCCTCGGCGGCATCCAGTTGATCAGCGTCGGCATCCTCGGCGAATACATCGGCCGCATCTACGAGGAAGTCCGCGCGCGGCCGAAGTTCATCGTCGACCGCGCCGAAGGCTTCGGCCCGCGCTGAGGCGAACTCATGAAGTTGAGAGAGCTTGGTTGAGAGTTGAGAGCAAAACCGTTCGGTGTTTCACCTCACGGGCCGCAGTCACATTTTCCGTTCTCCGGCGGATCGATCTCTCAACCCTCAACTTCCAACTCTCAACTGGATGATTCCGCGCTGAGTCGGCCCGCCCGTTTTCCTTTCCCTTTCATGCAACACGTCTTTGTCACCGGCGCGTCCGGCTTCATCGGTTCCAATCTCGTCGACCGTCTGCTCGCGGACGGCGTCGCCGTCACCGGCTGGGACAACCTCTCCACCGGCCAGATCCGATTCCTCGACGGCGCGCTCCAGCACCCGAAATTCAAATTGGTCCGCGGCGACAACCTCGACCTGCCCGCCCTCAAGGCCGCGATGCAGGGCGCGGACTTCGTTTTCCACCTCGCCGCCAACGCCGACATCCGCGACGGCTGGAAACATCCGGAAAAAGATCTGCAGCAAAACACGATCGCCACCTTCAACGTCCTCGAGGCCATGCGCGCCAACGGCGTGAAACGCATCGCGTTTTCTTCCACCGGCTCCGTGTACGGCGAGGCCCTCGTCACGCCCGACCGGCCCACGCCGGAGACCGACGCCTTCCCGATCCAGACGTCGCTCTACGGCGCCTCCAAGACCGCCGGCGAAGGCCTGATCGCCGCCTACGCCGAAGGCGCGCAAATCGACGAAGCCTACATCTTCCGCTTCGTCTCGATCTTGGGCGAACGCTACACGCACGGCCACGTGTTCGATTTCTACCAGCAACTCGTCGCGCACCCCGATCGCCTCCGCGTCCTCGG
The DNA here is from genome assembly GCA_002288455.1 of Opitutia bacterium Tous-C1TDCM. Classification (GTDB taxonomy): domain Bacteria; phylum Verrucomicrobiota; class Verrucomicrobiia; order Opitutales; family Opitutaceae; genus ER46. The sequence continues at coordinate 12,064 of NEUS01000055.1, read as the reverse complement.
CGACGGCACCCAGCGCAAGAGCTACCTCTACGTGCAGGACTGCATCGAGGCCCTGCTCCACGTCACCCGCGCGCACACGGCCCGCGACGCGAAACATCACACTCAGATCTACAATCTCGGCACGGCGGAATACGTCCAGGTCAACGACAGCATCGCCGCGATCTGCAAAGCCCTGGGGATCGCCCCGAAGCTCGAATACACCGGCGGCAACAAGGGCTGGATCGGCGACAACCCGTTCATCTACCTCGATACGGCCAAGATCCGCGCCACCGGCTGGAAACCGAAACTCACGATCGAGCAGGGCATCATCGCCACGCTGCGCTGGCTCGAGGCCAACCGCTGGGTCTACGAAGCCCGGCATTGAAAGTGAGAGTGAGAGTGAAGGTGAAAGTGGATCATGGTCGCCGACGAGAAGCTCGCTAAGTTCGGCGCCCACCGGAAGGCGCTGGAGTTGTTCGACCTCGTTGTGGCGGACGTTCGCCCGCTCGCCGCGCACGCCCCGTTGGCTCGCTTGGTCTCACAGCAAATCGCCAGCGCAGACTCCATCGCCGCCAACATCGAGGAGGGCTACGGTCGTGGCTCGGCCAAGGATTACTCCCACTTCCTGATCATCGCGCGAGGCTCAGCCCAAGAAACCCTTGGACGCTATCGGCGACTCAAACACTGGCTGGCGCCCGAGGTAGTCACCGCCCGCGTCGCCCTCTGCGGTGAGATCATCGCCATCCTCACCGCCTCGATCACCACCCTCCGCCGCCCCCGCTAGCCCCACTTTCACTCTCCCTTTCCCTTTCACTTTCACTCTCTCTTTCACTCGATGAACATCGTCCTCACGGGTTCCAGCACCGGCATCGGCCGCGCTTTGGCGGAACGCCTGCTCGCGCAGGGCCACCGCGTCTGGGGCCTCGCCCGCTCCGCCCAGGCCGAACTCGCCGACGCGCACCCGCAGGCGTTCCGGTTTTCCCAAACGGATGTCGGCGACTGGGACGCCGTCGCCCGCGCCGCCGCCGAGGTCGGCGCCGCTTGGCCGCACGTCGATGCCCTCGTCGCCTGCGCCGGACTCCAGGGCGAAATCGGCCGCGCCGTCGCCGCCGATCCCATCCGTTGGTCGGCCACCGTGCGCGCCAATCTCGACGGCACCTTCTTCGCCGTCCGCGCCTTCGACGCGCTCCTCGCGCAGGCGCCGCGCCGTGCCAAGGTCGTCTGCTTCTCCGGTGGCGGCGCCACCAAGCCCCGGCTCAATTTCTCCGCCTACGGTGTCGCCAAAACCGGCGTCGTCCGTCTCGTCGAAACCATCGCCGAAGAGGAACGCGGCCGCCCCTACGACATCAACGCCCTCGCCCCCGGCGCCATCAACACGCGGCTCACCGACGAAGTGCTCGCCCTCGGACCGGAGGTCGTCGGCGCCGCGGAATTCGCCGCCGCGCAGAAACAAAAAGCCGCCGGCGGCGCCGGCCTCGACCAGGCACTTGCCTGCGTCGAATGGCTGCTCTCGCCGGCCAGCGACGGCGTCTCCGGCCGGCTCATCGCCGCGCCGTGGGATCCCTGGCCGACTCTCGGCGACAAAGCCGCGGACCTCGCCGGCTCGGACATCTTCACGCTGCGCCGCATTCTCCCCGAGGAGCGCGGCCGCAAGTGGTAGCCCGCGCCCCGCGGCCGCGGCTCATTTTCCGAAGACCCGGAAATTGAGAATCAGGAAAACGACGATCGTCGACGGCGGGATCGCCCCGAGCGTCGCCCACGTGGTGCTCAGTTTGAAACGGTTCCGCAGCAACTTGAACGCGCCGAGGTTGATCAGGTAGCTCAGCGCCACGGCAAAGAGGTACTCGCCCGCCTGCTGCACCGCGTCGTGGCGCGAACTCGGCAGCGCCCAATAACGGTTCGCAAAGTAGTGGGTCGTGGTCGACACGACCCACGATATCGAAAACGCCCACGTCTCGCCGCACCGCGGCTTCAACGCCCGCAACACCGCGACCTGCACCAGCGCCGTGCCGCCGCCCACCGCGAGAAAGCGCAGCAGCCGCAGCTGGGTTTCCCGATCGGTCAGCAAGGCGTCGAACATCGCCGCGCATCCGACGCAACGATGCCCCCGGGCCGCAACTTCATTCGCGCCGCCCGCGTTCTGCCCGCAGCAATTCCCCCGTGAACCGCGGCCCGCCGCTCGTGCCGCCGATCGGATTGCGCCCGACCGTCACCTCGGGATGCTCCGCCACGAACACGTCCGCCTCCTCCTCCCAGGCCGACGCGCCGTCGAGCCGCACCCGCAGCCGGCCGGTCCGCACCTCCCGCACCTTGGTCGCGTCCGCCACCGTCTCGAGCGACGGCAACTCGATCTCCACCGTCGCCGTCCGGCCAGGCTCCAGCCGCACCGGCGGACCGGACCGCAGCGGCGCGCCCCAATGGTCGAACGCAAACCGCACCGTCATTTCGTCGCGGTATTCGATCAGCACCATGTCCCCCGCCCCGCTCCGGCCCGTGACCAGCAGCGGTTCGCGTTCGCCGAACCGGTCCGCCGGCCGCCGCAATTGCAACCGCACCATGTTCCCCGGCCGCAGCAACGGATCGCCGCCCGCCGCCGCTTCGAAGCCGACCGCCTCCGCCGCGCCTCTGAAAACCGGCACCGCCGCCGGCGCTTCGATCTCCGGCGCCCACACGAGTTCGCCGTCCCAATAAATGAGCCAGCGCGTGCGGCCTGCGACCGTGCCCGTCTCCGCCTGCAAGGTCAGTTCGCCGGGACCGCCCGGCGGACAGGAAAAGGTTCCGCTGCGTCGCTCGGCCGGTCCCGGCCCCGCCAGCATCAGCTGGATCCGGTCCGCATCGACACCGCGGACCGCCAACACCGGCGCCGCCGCGCCGTCCCCGAGCGCCACCAGGGCCTTGCCCGCCGGCGACGGCATCCGGTCGAGCGGACGCCGCAGCCGGGCAAACGCCTTCGGCCGCACCGCCGCCGCCGCGTCGCGCCGCACGTCCGTGATCGTCCCGCCGAAGCGCGGCCAGCCGGCACCGGCCACCGCCTCCGCGCCGATCTTCACCGTGCCCGCCTGCGTGTCCCGGGAACGCTGATACCCCGCCACCACGGTCTCGCCGTCGATCTCGATCCGCACCGCGCGCGTCAGCGCCACGACCTCGGCTTCGTCCCAACCCGCGAACAACGGATGCGTCGGCGGCGGAAACAGCGCGCCCCACGTCGCGCGCACGCGGTGCGGCGCGTTCGCCGCCAGCGCCAGCGGCCGGCTCGCGAGTTCGGGCCGCCCCGCGGGCGCCAAACCGAGCTGCACCTTGCCGTCGGGCAACGTGCGCAAAAACAGGCGGTCCGCCTCCGGCCCGGGCCCCGCGGAAAGCAGCACGGCCTGGCCCGGCGCCGGCCGCGCCGGCAGCCGCAACGTGAATTCCGCCGGCCCGTGCCGCACCCCGCGCCACGTTTCCCACGTCGCCGGGATCCGGTTCAGCACCCGCGCCACCTCCGCCGCGAGCCGCGGATTCCGTTCCGCCAACAACCCGTCGAATTGCAGGCTGAACAAAATGCCGAACGCCGCCGAGGCCGCCGTCGCCGCGATCAATCCGGCCGCGACCGCCGCCTTCGCCTTCGGGCCGCAGCCGGCGTCGCGCCAACGCACGCAAGCCAGCAGCCCGATCGCGGCCAGCAATTGGAACACCGGCAGGAAATCCATCTGGTACCGCGCCAACGCGCTGAAGAACAGGCACAGCAGCAGCGCCGCCAACCCGAACAGCACCGCCGCCGTCAGCAACCACACCGCCAGCCGCTGCCGCGCCGCCGCGTCCCGCCGCCACAGCGCCAGCGGCGCCGCGAAGGCGAGCCACAGGATCGGGAAATGCGCCAGCGCCCCGTAAACATCCCCGCGGTGGATCGTGTAACCCGTCGGCGCCGGCCCGAGATCCGCGCGCCCGATGAAGGGAAAGTACGGCGTCCATTCCGCCGGCGCGAAGAAATGCGCGAAGCCGGTGAACGGCACGTACGCGGCGCGGAAGTGCGGCAGTTTCGACTCGTAGTCCAAACTGAACTGATACGCCTGGCCGAACTCCAGCGGGTTGCCGAAACGCGCGTGGTTGTGCCACGCCATCGCCGCGCCGATCGCGAGCAGCGGCGCCAGCGCAAAGAGAAATTCCCGCGCCGGAAACCGCCGCTCCGCCCGCCACCACGCCAACACCGGCACGAGCAGGAAAGCCCCGGCCACAAGGTAAGTCGGCCGCGCCGCGATCGCCAAACCGAGCAAAAGTCCCGCCGCCCCAAACCAACGCCACCGCCGCGTCTCCGCATGCAGCGCCCGCCAGACCGCATACAGCGCCAGCAGCGCAAAACACATCCCGCCGCCGATCGGCAATTCCCACATGTGCGGCCGCCGCAGCAGCACGGCGTGCACGCCGGCCAGACCGATCGTCAGAATCCCCGCGCCCAGCGCCCACGTCCCGACTTCCGAAAAATACCGCCGCCGCACCGCCACCAACAGCGCCACCGCGGCCAGAAATCCTCCGTAAACAAATACCAACGTCGCCACCGCCAGCGGCAGGTCCGTTCCCGTCAGGATCCGGAACGGCAGCATCAGCACCACCATCGGCGCCGCCCCGAAGTAAACGTAGTATCGGCCTTGGTAATACGAGGCGTCGTGCAGCCCGAGACCGGGCGGGCGCTGCGCGGGGTCGTACGGATTCTCCAGTTTCCGCAGCGCTTCCGGCACCTCCGCCTTCATGTGCAGCTGGCCCTCGAGGTAGCCGTCGATCAGGCGATTGTAGTAGTCGTTCTGCTCCCCGCCGAACTTCCACCCGTCGCCGCTCGAGCGCACCGTCCAGACGTAGAAGATCCCGACCAAGGCGCAGAGCAGCACCACCATCGCGGTTTCAAGGCGGCGCCCGGGCGCCGCACCGGTGCGTTCCGCGGGCGCGGCGTTCATGCGCGGGCCAAAACCTCCCTTGCCTCGCCCGATTCAATCGCTTCGCCTTGGGTCATTAACGTCCACGCAATGAACCGCGCCAGCCCCGAGCAACCCCAATTCGCCGTCGTCGGCTGCGGCCTGATTGGCCGGAAACGGGTTCTCGCCCTCGGGAAAAACCCGCCGCTGCGCTACACCTGCGACCTCGACGCCGCCCGCGCCGCCGACCTCGCCAAGCTCGCCCCGGGTTGCGTCGCCGTCACCGACTACCGCACGATCCTCGCCGATCCCGCCGTCGGCGCCGTCATCGTCGCCACCCTCAACGCCTCGCTCGCGCCGATCATGCTCGCCGCCGTGCAGGCCGGCAAACACGTGCTCGTCGAGAAACCCGGCGCTCTCAACGCCGCCCAACTCCGCGCCGTCGCCGCCGCCGCCGCCGCGACCGGCGCCCGCGTGCGCCTCGGCTACAACCACCGCTTCCACCCCGCCCTGCTCAAGGCCCGCGAGCTCGTCGACGCCGGCGCCCTCGGGCCGCTGATGTTCCTCCGCGCCCGCTACGGCCACGGCGCCCGCCGCGGCTACGATCGCGAATGGCGCGCCGACCCCGCCCTCTCCGGCGGCGGCGAACTCATCGATCAGGGCGTGCATCTCATCGACCTCGCCGGCTGGTTCCTCGGGCAATTCCCGACCGTCGACGGCCACGCCGCGACGTACTTCTGGGACATGAAAGTCGACGACAACGCCTTCCTCTCCCTGCGCACCGCCGCGGGCCAAACCGCCTGGCTGCACGTCAGCTGCACGGAGTGGAAAAACCTGTTCTCCTTCGAGATCTACGGCCGCGACGCGAAGCTCGCGATCGACGGCCTCGGCGGCAGCTACGGCACCGAGCGCCTCTCGTATTACAGGATGCTGCCCGAGATGGGCCCGCCCGAAACGACGATCTTCGAATACCCGCGCGGCGACGAGTCGTGGGCCGTGGAGACCAAGGCCTTCGTCGACGACATCCGTCTCGGCCGCGAACCCTCGCCCGGCCTCGCCGAAGGCATCCGCACCCTCGAGATCGTCGAGGAAATCTACCGCCGCAGCGGCTACCCCGTCGGCGCCGCCGCCCTCTGACCGCCGCCCGCGCGCCGGTTGTCCGCCGCGCCGCGGGTCCCTTCCTTTCGCCTTCCGCCTTTCGCCTTTCACCTTTCCTTCGATGATCATCACCCGCTCACCCCTGCGCGTCTCCCTCGGCGGCGGCGGCACCGACCTGCCGTCCTACTACCGCGAATACGGCGGTTTCCTCGTTGCGGCGGCGATCGACAAGTACGTCTACATCACGCAGCACCGGACCTTCCAGCAGGAGATCATCGTCAAGTATTCGAAACTGGAGCGCGTCCAGACCGTCGACCAGGTCGAGCACCCGATCGTGCGCGAGGCGCTGAAGCTGACCGGCGTCACCGCCCCGCACCTCGAGCTCACGTCGATGGCCGACATCCCCGGCGGCACGGGCCTCGGCTCCAGCGGCAGCTTCACGACCGCGCTGCTGAAGGCGCTGCACACCTACAAAAAGAACCTCGTCTCCCCGGCCGAGCTTGCGGAGCAGGCCTGCGACATCGAGCTCAACAAACTCGGGGAGCCCATCGGCAAACAGGACCAGTACATCGCGGCGATCGGCGGCATCACGGCCTTCACGTTCCACCCCGACGGCCGCGTCGAGTACCGGCCCTGCAATCTCTCCGAGGAGACGATCTTCAACCTCGAGGACAATTTGCTCCTCTTCTTCACCGGCTACAGCCGGAGCGCGTCCGCGATTTTGAAGGACCAGAACGACAAGTCGAAGCAGCAGGACCAGGCGATGCTCGACAACCTGCATTTCACGAAGGAGCTCGGCTACAAGTCCCTCGCCGCGCTCGAGTCCGGCCACCTCGAGGAATTCGCGCGGCTGATGGACGTGCACTGGCAGCGCAAGAAGGCGCGCAGTTCCGGCATGAGCAACGCGCACATCAACGATTGGTACGACCACGCGATGGCCCACGGCGCGCTCGGCGGCAAACTGATCGGCGCCGGCGGCGGCGGTTTCCTGATGTTCTACGCCGGCGACAAAGCGAAGCTCCGCCACGCGATGCGCGAAAAAGGCCTCCAGGAAGTCCGCTTCCGCTTCGACTTCGAAGGCAGCAAGGTCGTGGCGCAAAACTGAGACGCGAAAATCGGGAAATCCGGAAATCGGAAAAGTGGAAAACCCGAACGGGAGGAACGAACTCGAACAGCGGACACTCGCGTTCGCGGTTGCCGTCGTTCGGTTCGTTTCCCTGCTGCCGCGCAACGACGTGTCGTCGGTCCTCGGCCGTCAATTGCTCCGTTCCGCCACCTCCGTCGGCGCCAACTATCGCGAAGCCAACCGGGCCGAGTCGCGCGACGACTTCATTCATAAGACCGCACTCGCCCAGAAAGAAGCAGCCGAGACGGAATACTGGCTCGAGCTGTGCCGGCAGGCCTCCGTCGGTTCCGCGGCAGCGATCCCGGCCTTGGCCGACGAATCGCGGCAATTGCTCGCGATCCTGACCACCATCAACCGCAAGGCCAAAGGCCGCTGAGTCGTTTTCCGATTTTCCGCTTTTCCATGTCTTCCAATTTTCCCGTCGCCCTTCTCGCCGGCGGCATGGCCACGCGCCTCCGTCCCATCACCGAGAAAATCCCGAAGCTCCTCGTCGAGGTCGCCGGCGAGCCGTTCTTCTCCCACCAGCTCCGCCTCCTCCGCGCCGCCGGCCTGACCCGAATCGTCCTCTGCGTCGGCCATCTCGGCCAGCAGATCGTCGATCTCTACGGCGACGGTTCCAAATGGGGCGTGCGGATCGACTATGCCTTCGACGGACCGAAACTCCTCGGCACCGGCGGCGCTCTCATCGCCGCCCTGCCCAAACTCGGCGACGCCTTCTACGTCCTCTACGGCGATTCGTATCTGCCGATCGACTACGCCGCGATCGGCGACCACTTCGCCCGCGCCGGCCAACTCGGTCTCATGACCGTTTACGAAAACCGCGGCCGCTACGACACGAGCAACGTCTGGTTCGAAAACGGCGAATTGAAACTCTACGACAAAAAGCACCGCCTGCCGCAGATGCACCACATCGACTACGGCCTCGGGCTCTTCCGCGCCGCGGCCTTCGACGGCTTCCCCCGCGACGCCGTCGTCGACCTCGCCGCCGTCCAGACCGCCCTCTGCCAACGCGGCCAGCTCGCCGGTTACGAAATGAAAGAACGCTTCTTCGAAATCGGCTCCCACGAAGGCCTCGCCGAACTCGACACCCTGCTCCGCCGCCAAGCCTGAGCCGCGGCGGCCGCGGCCAAGTTCGAAGTTGAAAGTGGAAGGTTGAAAGCCCGGCGGCTTCGTCCGCCTGCGCCGCCATCCTTCCCGTCGCTGCAGGACCTATGGTCCGGAGCTTTAAGCTTAGCGCTTTGAGCTTAAAGCCGCGCGCCCCGCGCGCATTTTCCGCCTTCCCAATTTCCCCCGTTTCCCAATTTTCACCCCATGTCATACTCCGCCCAGCACTTGAAGGAAACCGTCGAGATCATCGCGAAAATCAATCCGGACGACTGCGAAAAGTGCGTCCAGGAACTGATCGATGTCCGCGCCCGCGGCGGCCGGCTCTTCATCCTCGGCGTCGGCGGCAGCGCGGCCAACGCCTCCCATGCGGTGAACGATTTCCGCAAGATCGCCGGCCTCGAATGCTACGCGCCGACCGACAACGTCTCCGAACTCACCGCCCGCACCAACGACGAGGGCTGGGCCTCCGTCTTCGTCGAGTGGCTCCGCGGCTCGCGGCTGCGGAAGGAAGACGCCGTCCTCGTCTTCTCCGTCGGCGGCGGCAACCTCGAGAAAAACGTCTCGCCCAATCTCGTGATGGCCCTGCAGCTCGCCCAGCACGTCGGCGCCCGCATCCTCGGCATCGTCGGCAAGGACGGCGGCTACACCGCCAAGGTCGCCCACGCCTGCGTCGTCGTCCCCACCGTCAACCCGAACAACATCACGCCCCACAGCGAAGCCTTCCAGGCCGTGATCTGGCATCTCTTCGTTTCCCACCCGAATCTGAAAGCCAACCAGACGAAATGGGAATCCGTCGTCGGCCCGGCCTGACGCCCCGCCGCGCCGCATGTCCTGCTCGTCGCCCGCGACCGCCCTGCGGCGCGCCGTGTTTCTTGATCGCGACGGCACCCTGAACCGCCAGGTCGTCCGCGCCGGCAAACCGTACCCGCCGGCCACGCTCGCGGAATTCGAATTGTTTCCCGGCGTGCCCGAGGCCTGCGCCCGGCTCGCCGCCGCCGGTTACGAACTCGTCGTCGCCACCAACCAACCCGACGTCGGCCGCGGCACCCAGTCGCAGGCCGTCGTCGAAAGCATGCACGCCCGCCTCCGCGAACTCGTGCCTTCGCTCCGCCAAATCGAAGTCTGCTACGACCCCGGCCTCGACAAATCCGCCCCGCCCGACCGCCGCCGCAAGCCCGAGCCCGGCATGCTCTTCGACGCCGCCATGGAACTCGGCCTCGATCTCCCGCGTTCGTGGATGATCGGCGACCGCTGGCGCGACATCGACTGCGGGCAACGCGCCGGCGTGCGCACCGTGTTCATCGACTTCGGCTACGCCGAGGAACTCCGCGCCGCCCCCGACTTCATCGTCCGCTCCTTCCCCGCAGCCGCCGACCTCGTGCTCGCGCATTCGTCGTAAGTTCGTTCCGCCGGACCGCGGCTCGCGTTTCCCGCCCTCGGTCTCCCCGCCCGCCGGTCTCCGTGACCCGTCTTCGCCTGCGTCATCCGCCCCGCGGAAAACGCACCCCCGCATTGCGGTCCTTCCTTCCGCCCCCACGCTCTGCCGCTCCATCGTGTCCCTTTCCTCCGCCGAATCCGCCGCAGCCGCCCCGATCCCCGCCCTGCCGAACTTCGGCCTCGGTCACGCCCTCGCGCTCATGCTCGCCGCGGCTCTCCTCGAAAGCTGCGCCGTCTGGCTCGGGAGCGAGCTCTACCTTTCCGGCCTCGTCCCCGCCTTCACCGGCTGGTCCCCCGACCCCGCCGCCGTCGATGCCACGCTGCAAACGTTCGCCAAGCTCGGCGCCTGCGCCCTGCTCGCCGCGCTGCTCCTCCGCCGCGGCCGCGAGCCCTGGCGCCATCTCGGCTCCGCCGGTTTCCGCTCCGCCGCCACTCCCGTCGCGTTTCTCCCCATCGTCGCCGCCGTCACGATCTTCGTTTCCGAAATCGACAACCTCCTCCGCGCTTTCCACTCGGAGGAAGGTCTGAGTGCCGTCGACTCCCTCCGCGATCTCGACTCCCTCGTCGGCGGTTCCTGGCAAGGCATCGCCCTCGCCGTCGTCGTCGCCCCGATCGTCGAGGAAATCCTCTTCCGCGGGCTCATTCTCCGCGGGCTGCTCGGCCGCTGGGGTCCCGCCGCCGCCGTCGCCCTCTCCGCCGCCCTCTTCTCGCTGATGCATCTCAACCTCGCGCAAATCCCCGTCACCTTCGTGCTCGGGGCCGTGCTCGGCTGGGTCTACGTCCGCACGCGCTCCCTCGGCCTCTGCATCGCCGGCCACGCCATCAACAACGCCGCCGCCTTCCTCATCGGCCCGCTGCCCTTTGAGGTCGACAACTTCAACCGCATCCCCGACGTCGCCGGCACCTTCTTCCACCCGTGGTGGTTCGACGGCCTCGGCCTCGGTCTCTTCGCCTGCGGCCTCTGGTGGATCTACCGCCTCACCCCCGCCGGCCAACCTTGGCTCCGCGTCCTCCCCGCCGCTCCCGCCCTCCGCGAACCGCCCCTGCTCCCGCCGCCGCTCCTCGCCCCCGCCGCCGCCGCAAATGGCCCTTGTCTCACCGCCGCCCCCGCCAACGCTCAATTTCCCATGTCCGCCGCCCTCGCCCATCTCGTGACCTCCCTCGCCCAACGCGCCCGCGCCGCGTCCTTGGTGCTGGCCACGGCCCCGCGGGCGAAAAAAGACGACGCCCTCGCCCGCCTCGCCGATCTCATCGACGGCTCCCACGCCGCCCTGCTCGCGGCCAACGCCCTCGACCTCGCTTCCCCGGAGGCCGCCGCCCTCGCGCCCGCCGCCCGCGATCGCCTCACGTTGGATGAAAAACGTCTCCGTCATCTCGCCGCTTCCGTCCGCGAGGTCATCGCCTTGCCCGATCCTGTCGGCCAGCTCCTCGACGAAACCGTCCGCCCCAACGGTCTCAAAATCCGCAAACTCCGCGTCCCCATCGGCGTCATCGGCATCATCTACGAAGCCCGGCCCAACGTCACCGTCGACTGCGCCATCCTCTGCCTGAAGAGCGGCAACGCCTCCATTCTCCGCGGCGGCAAGGAATGCTTCCACACCAACACCGCCCTCGCCGGCCTGATCGGCCTCGCCCTCGGCGGCGCCGGCCTGCCCGCCGATGCCGTCCAGCTCGTGCCCACGACCGACCGCGCCGCCCTCGAGACGCTCCTGAAACTGGATACGCTCATCCACTGCATCATCCCCCGCGGCGGCGAAAGCCTCATCCGCTACGTGACGCAGCACTCCACCATTCCCGTCATCAAACACTACAAGGGCGTCTGCTTCGTCTACGTCGACGCCGCCGCCGACCTCGCCATGGCCGAGGCCATCGTCCTCAACGCCAAGGTCCAGCGCCCCAGCGCCTGCAACGCCGCCGAACAGCTCCTCGTCCACACCTCCGTCGCCGCGACCTTTTTGCCCTCGGTCGCCCGCGCCCTCGCCGCCAAGGGCGTGCAACTCCGCTGCGACCCCGCCGCCCTCGCGCTCCTCACCGCAGCCTCCGCCGATCTCTCAACTCTCAACTCTCAACTCTCAACTTCCATCGCCCCTGCGACGGCTTCCGACTACACCGCCGAGTTCCTCGACTACGTCATCGCGGTCCGCGTCGTCGAGTCCGTCGACGCCGCCATCGCCACGATCAACCGCGACAGCTCGAACCACAGCGACGCCATCGTCACGGCCGACGAGGCCGCCGCGCGGCGCTTCCTCGCCGAGGTCGACAGCGCCACGGTGTATTGGAACGCGAGCACGCGTTTCACCGACGGCTTCGAATTCGGCTACGGTGCCGAAATCGGCATCAGCACCGACCGCCTTCACGCCCGCGGCCCCATGGGCCTGCCCGAACTCTGCTCCTACAAGTTCGTGATCGAAGGCAGCGGCCAGGTCCGCCC
>NEUS01000054.1 GCA_002288455.1 Opitutia bacterium Tous-C1TDCM | reverse complement strand
TTTGCCTCCAAGCCCTTTTCTCTGTGTCCTCCGTGCCTCTGTGGTGGAGCGTGAGCGCCGAATTTGGGTTCAGCGCTCAACTTTCAACCTTCAACTTTCACCTGCCCGCCAGGGCTTACGCCTCGTCGAACTTGCGGGTGAACAGCGCTTCCAGTTCGCCGAGCATGGCTTCGGCATCGGCGCCCTTGACCAGAAACTTCACTTTCGAGCCCTTGCCGGCGGCCAACATCATGAGGCCCATGATGCTTTTGCCGTTCACCTGCTCGTCGTCTTTTTCCACCAGGACCTCGGATTTGAACTTGTTGGTGACGCGGACGATCATCGCGGCGGGGCGCGCATGGATGCCCATCTTGTTCTGCACGATCAGTTCCTTGGTGAAGGACTGAGGAGCAGAGGAGGCGTCGCTTTTGTTCATGGTCGCGGAAAAGACCGGTGAATTTCCCGGTCGCGCCGGCGGCTTGCAACCCCAAAACCGGACCGCACGCTGCGCGGGGATGCCCGCCACCGCCATCATCGTTCCCTGCCGGCTCGAATCGACGCGTTTCCCCCGCAAGTTGCTGCACCCCATCCGTGGCAAGCCGTTGCTCCGCTGGGTGGCCGAGCGGATCGCGCGCGAGGCGCCCGAGTTTCCCCTGTGGTTTGCGGTCGACGATCCCTTGCTCCGCGACGTGCTCGCGCCGGCCGGGTTCCAGGTGATCATGACAAGCACCGCGCACCAGACCGGCACCGACCGCTTGGCCGAGGCCAACCGCAGCGTGAAGGCGGATTACGTCGTCAATGTGCAGGCCGATGAACCCCTTGTGACGGGCGCGCAGATCCGGACCTTGGCGGGGTTGCTGGCGGGCGGGGCGCCGATGGCGACGTTGGCGACGCCGTTCCTGCGGGCGGCGGATTTCGCCAATCCCAACCAGGTGAAGGTCGTGCTCGCGCCGGCGGTGCGGCGGGCGCTGTTTTTCTCACGGTCGCCGCTGCCGTTTGCGCGCGACCGCGGCGGCGTGGTCGACGATGCGTGGGTGCAGGCGAGTCCCTGCCTCAAGCACCTCGGCCTCTACGGCTACCACGCGGACCTGTTGCAAAGAATCGCGACGCTGCCGCCGGGTCGGCTCGAGCAAATCGAGAAACTGGAACAGCTGCGCGTGCTGGAAAACGGCTACGCGATCGCCTGCGATGTGACCGCGGATCCGACCATCGGCGTGGACACGCCGGAGGACGCGGTGAAGTTCGAGCAGTGGCTCGGTTAACGCCGGAGAAGGATAGCCCGGGCTGAAGCTCCGGGCTACGGCGGCGGCGTCAGACTTTCCCGGCTTTGCGGGCTTCGACCAGCTTGTAAAAATCGACGAAGAGCGGGTCGGCGTCGTTCGGGCCGGGGGCGGCTTCCGGGTGGTACTGGACGCTGAAGACGGGGAGCTTGGTGTGGCGGAGGCCCTCGACGGTGTTGTCGTTGAGGTTGATCTCCGTGACCTTGGCGCCGGTTTTCTCGAGCGACTTGGGCTCGGTGGCGAAGCCGTGGTTCTGGGCGGTGATCGAGACCTTGCCGGTTTCGAGATTCTTGACGGGCTGGTTGCCGCCGCGGTGGCCGAACTTGAGCTTGAAGGTCGTGCCGCCGAGGGCGTGCGTCAGCATCTGGTGGCCGAGGCAGATCCCGAACATCGGGAAATCGGGGAGCAAATTCGTCACCGTTTTGTGGATATACGGCAGGGCGGCCGGGTCGCCGGGGCCGTTGGAGAGGAAGACGGCGTCGGGCTTGTGCTCGCGGATCTGTTCGCCGGTGGCGGTGGCGGGGAAGACCTGCACCTCGAAGCCGTGGTTCACGAGCTTGCGGAAGATGCTGTGCTTGGCGCCGTAGTCGAAGGCGGCGACGCGGAACTTCTTCGCCGGGGCGGGGGCGGCGTTCATCGTCGTGCCGACGGGCAGGTAGGGGGCGTTGAAGTTGGCGGCATCGTCGGCGCGCCAGAAGTAGGGCTCCTTGGTGGTGACGTCCTTGACGTAGTCGGCGCCGGCCATGTCGCGCCATTCGCGGGCGAGTTGGACGGCGGCTTCGTCGGAGATCGGGCGCGTGCTGAGGCAGCACTTCATGGCGCCGTCGACGCGGAGCTTCTTGGTGAGGGCGCGGGTGTCGATTTCGCTGATGCCGGGAATGCCGTACTTCAGCAGGTAGGAATCGAGGGACTGTTGGCTGCGCCAATTGCTGACGACGGGGGAGAGTTCGCGGACGACGAAGCCCGTGCACTTCGGGGCGGCGGCCTCGTTGTCTTCGGGGGAGATGCCGTAGTTGCCGATCTGGACGGCGGTCATGGTGACGATCTGGCCGAAGTAGGAGGGATCGGTGATGATCTCCTGGTAGCCGGTCATCGACGTGTTGAACACGCATTCACCCGAAACGGTGGCGTCGGCGCCGAAGGCGCGGCCGCGGAAAATCGAACCATCTTCGAGCGCGAGAAGAGCGGGCTTGGGCGTGGACATTAAAGCCGAACGAAAAAGCTTCGGCGGGGGGCTGCCAAGTGGTTTCGCGGAAATCTTGCGACATTCCGGGTCCGGTCCGGCGGGGGCGGGGGCAGATTCCGCTGCCGCCAAGGACTTGGTCCGCCGTTTGACAGGGGGCAAATCGCGTCCTAGCTCTCGTTCGCTCGCATGCCCTACAACGAAGATCGCGCCGCCTGGTTCGAAGGCCAGGGACTCTGGCAGCACATTCCCGAAACCGATTGGCGCGACTGGATCTGGCAGCTGAAGAACCGCATCACCACGGTCGCCCAGCTGGAGCAGTTGATGACGCTGACGGCCGACGAAAAGGCCGGCTGCGCCCACGCCAGCCACAAGCTGGCCCTGGCGATCACGCCCTATTTCTTCAATTTGATCGACCGCGACGACCCGGATTGCCCGATCCGCAAGCAGGTGATCCCGCGTTCGGGCGAAATGGTGATTTCGGAAGGCGAGATGCTGGATTCGCTCGGCGAAGATGCGCATTCGCCGGTGGCGGGCTTGGTCCACCGGTATCCGGACCGGGTACTGTTTTTGGTCACGGACCGTTGTGCGGCGTATTGCCGCTATTGCACGCGGAGCCGGCTGGTTTCCAACGCCCAGGACTACAATTTCCATCCCGAGTACGAGCAGGGCCTGCGCTACATCGAGGCGCATCCGGAAATCCGCGACGTGCTGCTCTCCGGTGGCGATCCCTTGCTTCTGTCGGATCGGAAACTGGAGCACCTGCTGGCGCGGTTGCGCGCGATCAAGCATGTGGAGTTCATCCGCATCGGTTCGCGGATTCCCGTTTTCCTGCCCCAGCGCATCACGCCGGAGTTGGCGGAGATTTTCCGCAAGTACGGCCCGATCTGGATGAGCATCCACGTGAACCATCCGAAGGAAGCCACGGCGGAGCTGAAGGCGGCTTGCGAGCGGTTGTCGTTTGCCGGCGTGCCGTTGGGCAACCAGAGCGTGTTGCTGAAGGGCGTGAACGACGATGCCGACGTCATGAAAGCGCTCGTCCACCGGCTGCTGCGCATGCGCGTGCGGCCTTACTACCTTTACCAGATGGATCTGATCACGGGCGGCGCGCACTTCAAAGTCGATGTGCGCAAGGGCATCGAGATCATCCAGGCGCTGCGCGGTCATACGACGGGCTACGCGGTGCCGCAGTACGTGATCGATGCCCCGGGCGGCGGCGGCAAGGTGCCGATCAATCCCGACTACATCGAAACGATCAACGAGGACGAAATCGTTCTGAAGAACTACGAGGGCCAGACGTTCCGGTATCCGTTGCGGGCGAAGCCGCTGCCGGCGGGCGAAACCGGCGCCGATTTGGGCGGAGCGGTGCAGGCGGTGCGCGTGACCGGCGCCTGATCGCCGGGAGATCGACCGGGATTCGAGGTGGCCTGAAGATTTTTCGGGAAAACGAAAATTTCTTCCGGAAATTTTGAGCGTTTCGCAATCGGCCCCGTCTATCCGTGGTAGTCAGTGCTGTCGGCAACGGCAGTCACTTTAATGTTCAAAGGTTTGCTTGGTGTTATGGTCACATGGGCCGCTCCTCGTTCAGGGAGCGGCTCTTGTGTTTCCGGGTGTCGCGGGGTGCGGGAAACAAACCGCCCGACGTTTCCGGGATCCCGCGATCGACCAAGCCGGCACCGCCGGAAGCCGGCTTACGGCACTTCGTAGATTTCCAAAAGCGCGATGCCCTCGGCGCCGTCCTTGCCCTTCACTTCGACGGTGTAGGCGCCGGGCGGGAGCGTGATGAACAGCGCCGCATCTTCGCTGCCGCTCGCCAAAGTGAAGGCCCCGGCGTTCTTGCTGGCGGCGGTCATGGCGGCGACCTGTTCGGAGTTTTCCCAACGGTCGTTGGTGGCGATGACCGTGCTGCCCGAGTAAATCGTGAGGACCGGATCGGCGAGGGCCTCCGTCAGGCCGAAGGCCGAGAGCGTCGGGCCGACGGCACGGATCAGCATGCGCTTGTACGACGGACCGGAGATGACGAAGCCGCCGATCATGACGCCGTCGCCGGTGCGGACACGACCGCGGGCCGAGAGATTCACGGTGCGACCGTAGCCGTCGAGATCGTACACCTCCGCCAAGCCGATGCCGGTTTGGCCGCTCGGCGAGCTGATCTGGAGCGTGTAAGCGCCGGCGGCGAACTGGCTGGCGAGGGCGGAATCGTTGCTGCCGGCGGGCAGGGGGAAGGCGCCGACGGTGCGGGCGAGGGCAGGGAGGGCGACGGCGGCGGGTCCCGTTTCCCAACTGTTGTTGCGGAAGAGCTCGCTGCCGGACGGCGAGAAGATGCTGAGTTGGGGATCCGGCACGTAGCCGCTGGCGCCGAAGGCGGCGAGGGCGGGGCCGACGGCGCGGGAGAGGAATCGTTTGCCATCGGTGTCGGCCACGACGACGCCGGCGATGAGGGCATCTTCGCCGGAACCGACGAGCGCGCGGGTGGAGATATTGACCAAGCGGGCGACGGGCGCGAGGGGCGAGGACGTTTCGCCGCCGACGGCGGAGCTCCACGGGCTGCCGGGAAACACGTTCTTCAGGTCGGCGCGGTAGCTGCGGAGGTGGATATTGGCGTCGGCGGGGACGGTGAGGGATTGGGCGGTGACCGTGGCGTTCGGGGCGATTTCGCCGCCGAGGGAGCGCGGATCCGAGCCATCGAGGGTGTAGACGAGTTGGGCGCCGGCCGGGGCCGTGAAGGTCACGGTGCCGCCGGAGGCGGCGATGGCCGGCGTGGCGAGGAATTGGGCGTCGATCCATTCGGCGCGACGCGTGACCCAGCGGCGCATCTCCTCGATTTGCTCGGCATAGCTGCCGAGGGGACTGCGGTTGTCGGGCCATTTCGCGGCGTCGCGGTCGGCCGCGGCCGAGCCGACTGTCTGGGAGAGCGAATCGACCAGCGTGAGGAGGCCCGCACGGGAAAGTTCATGGCGGCGCAGGGACTGCCAACGGTCCACCCAGTCCTGCATGAATTCCGGGTCCTGGGCCAAAATTCCCCACCAGCCATCGCGCCAGACATCGGTGCCGCCCAAGCCCGACCAGACATCCCAGCGGAACGAGCGTTCGTCCCAATAGGAACCCAAGGCCCGATCGAAATCCCAAAGCGGGCCCGCCGCCAGACGACCGCCGCGGGGCTTGTGGAAGTAAGCGCTGCGCACCAACGCGTCCGGGTTGCTGACAAACGTGTTCAGGAGGTGATGGTCGACCCAGGAGGCGCGGTCGACGTAGTCGAGATAGGTGCGCTGGCCCCAGCCGGCCTCATGGTCGCGCACCAAGGCATCTTCCATGCGCTGGACATAGTTCCGGATGTAGTCGAGTTGGGCCGGGGCGACGTCGTCGGCTTTGGGTGAAACCAGAACCACGGCAAGGTAGGGGTCGTTGGGCTGTCCGCGCTGGGTCTTCCAGCCGATTTCGTCGGCATCCTGCGAGTCGATTTTCAGCAGATAGCCGCCGGTCAGGGCATTGCCGCCAATGTCGCCCGGCAACAGCGCATCGAGCTCAACCCGGCCCTTGGCGATTTCGATGCGGTCGGTGAGGACATAGATGCCGGCGTAGTCCGTTTGATCGATGTCGTCTCCGCCGGCATTCATGAACACTTCGACGAGGCGGGTCCGCGGGGCCCAACGGCCCATCTGGTTGGAAAGGGAGTAGACGAAGGCGTTGTTGATGTACGAGTGATCGTAGTACCACGGGGCGACCAGAGCCCATTTCTCGTAGGCCGGCAGATCCAGCAGGGACTGCTCGCGTTTGCCGCCGTTGGTGTCGGTGAACTTCAGGTTGTAACCCTTTTTCGGGAAATCGGCGGACGACGAACCGCGCACGGTCGACGTCAGCGTGCCCACGACGTCCGGCGCGCCGGTCAGGTTGGATTCGCCCGGCGGCCGCGGGGCGTATTGGAAAATCCACGACGGGTGGTCGACACCGTCCTTGGCCAGCGGCCCGGTGCCGAGACTGTCGACCACGAGAACCGGGAGTTGGCTGGAGAACGCGGCGAGGCCGGAATTGACGTGGGCGAAGTACGCGGTCGCGACCGGGCCGCGGCGGGTGCCGTCGCGGCTGAACACCGCCGCGCGGACGAGCGTGGATTGGGCGATCGGGAGGGCGGC
Source organism: Opitutia bacterium Tous-C1TDCM (assembly GCA_002288455.1). Lineage (GTDB taxonomy): Bacteria > Verrucomicrobiota > Verrucomicrobiia > Opitutales > Opitutaceae > ER46. The sequence continues at coordinate 22,014 of NEUS01000054.1, read as the reverse complement.
ATTGAAGATCGGGGAATCGGCCGAAGGTTCGGGGGCGGCGGCCGCCTGGCTGCCGAGGGCCAGCACATAGCGGATATCCTGATCCGCGTTGGCGCCGGCGAACGTGAGGTTGAAGGACGTGCGGAAGGGGCCCGAGGCGCGGGAGAACGAGACGGTTTCCGCCAGGACCAAGCCCGACGTTTCGGCATTGGCCGTGCCCGGGGTCGGTTGGGCAAGCGGGCCGGCCGGAAAGAAGCCGCCGCCGTTCCGCGGGGCGAAACCGAAGGACACGTCGTCCGCCTGCGGCGGAAAACTCGGGGCAAACTCGGAAACGACGGTGACGCCGTCCGGTTTCGTCAGGCCGAGATACTCGCCGGAGGCGCTGAGGGCGAAGTTGGTGTGCAGCGGGGCGGCGGGATCCCGGCGGTCCTTGTTGGAGGCGAAAATCACCACGAATCCACCCGGCGGCAGGGAGAGCGCCGGCAGTTGCCACTTGGTCTTGTTTCCGGCGGAATCGGACAGGTACCAGCCGGTTAGGTCCAGAGCCACGGGGTCCGGGTTGTGCAGCTCGATCCAATCGGAGTAGGCGCCGTCGCTGTCCGCGAGCGTCCGGGAATTGGCCGCCATGAATTCGCTGATCAACGGCTCCGCGCGGCCGAGCGGGCCGCTGGCCGAAAGGACCAGCGCCAGCAGAAGCGGGCGGAGAGCGTTGAGGGAAGGGAGGCGGAGCATCGGACGAAGTGTTGACCCCCAAGACGCCGCAACCGGCCCCCGGGTTAAGGCCCATTTGAGTAAAGATGCGGAGAAGAAACGGGCGCACTCGCCGGGAGAAGCCGGAGTAATTTCGTCCGGTAACCGATGCCCGGCTGAACCTCGGTGCCGGATGGGCGGCCACTGGGACCAAGTAGCCCGGCTCATTGTGGAAAATTGCCCTTGCGCCTCTTGCAGACGAGCCGAGGTTAAGGACAACCCCCCTGTTCCATGTTGTTTCGCGTTACCCTTCTGTGGCTGGCTCTTTGCGGAGTTGTTCTCGCCCAGGGGACGTCACCCTTCATCGGCGGAGTCTGGAGCGGCAATGTCACTCCGACCAGCGCCACGGTGGCGACGCGGCTGACCGCGACGGCGTTGCGGGCGCGTCTGGTCGTGAGCGTCAATCCGACCTTGGTGCCGGCGACGTATTCATCGTTTGTGACGACGTCGGCGACCTCCGGCAACGCGGTGAAGTTCACGGTGCAGGGGCTGAAGCCCGACACGGACTACCACTATGGGGTCGAGGTCGCGGGTGTGGTCCGGAGCGAAGCCGAATCGCGGGGCCGGTTCCGGACGTTTCCCCTGGGGCGCGGTTCCTTCAAAATCGCCTTCGGTTCCTGCGGCGATTACCGGCACCCGGAGCAATCGGCCTTCGATGCGATTCTCCGCGAGCGTCCGCTGCTGTTCATCCACATGGGGGATCTGCATTACAGCGACACCAACAGCACGAATCCCGACGACTACCGCGCGAATTACGACCAGGTGCTGGGGCATTTGAACCAAGGGGCGATGTACCGCGCCATGCCGGTCGCCTACATGTGGGACGACCACGATTACTGCGGCAACGACGCGGACTCGACCGCGATCGGCCGGGACACGGCCCGCAGCGTTTACCGCGAACGCGTGCCGCATTATCCGATCGGATCGGCGGGCGGCACGATCGCGCAGGCTTTTTCCATCGGCCGGGTTCGCGTGATCATGACCGATTTGCGCAGCGGGTCCTCGCCCACGGCGACGCGGGAGTCCGCTTCGAAGTCGCGCCTCGGGACCGGCCAAAAAGCGTGGTTCAAGCAGGAGCTGATCAACGCGCGGGACAGCGGTTTTCCGCTCGTGCTTTGGGTGAACCCCGATCCCTGGATCGCGCCGGCGGAAGTCGGTTCGGACACCTGGGGCGGCCACGCGACCGAGCGTGTCGAGATCGCGAACTTCATCCGCGACAACCGGATTTCCAATGTCGTGATGCTGTCCGGCGACATGCACGGGCTGGCCTTCGACGACGGCACCAACTCCGACTACGCCACCGGCGGCGGCGCGCCGCTCACGGTGCTGCACGCGGCGGCCTTGAGCAGCGACGGCTCGGTCAAGGGCGGGCCGTATTCCGGCGGCGCGTTGCCGGGCGCCAAACAGTACGGCGTCCTCGAAGTGTACGACAACGGCGGGCCGAGCGTGGCGTGCCGGTTCCTCGGCATCCGCGTCGGCGAAGGGCCGAAGCTCACGCATATCTTCAGCAGCTCCGCCTATGCCGCGAGTTCCGACCAAGCCTTGGTGAACATTTCCACCCTCGCGAAAGTCACCTCGCCCGAAGATGCGTTGGTCAGCGGTTTTGTGATTTCCGGCAGCACCAACCGCAACGTCCTGGTCCGCGCCGTCGGTCCGACCCTCGTGTCGTTCGGCGTGGGCGACGCGATGAAACAGCCGCAGCTCGCGGTTTACCGCGGCGAGGATCTGGTGGCGGCGAACACCGGTTGGGCTTTGGACGCGGACCACCGCGCCGTCGACGGCGCGGCCGTCCGGCTGACGGCGGCGTTCGACCGGGCCGGGGCTTTCCGGCTCATCGACGAAGCCAGCCGGGATGCGGCGCTTTCCCTTTCGCTGAGTCCCGGCGCCTACACCGTGCGCGTGAAGAGCGGCGACGGCTCGCCCGGCTCGACGCTGCTGGAAGTTTACGACCTGCCGTGAACGGGCGCTGATCGGGGGCCGATTCCGGCCGCGCGCCGCGTTGACGCAGAATCACCTTGCGCCGCGAGGCACGCGGGCTTGTGTGCGCTTTGCCTGTAGGGGTGTCCTCCGCGGAGGACTGAGATTGCGGTGCGACCGGCCGCTCGACCCTTCGAACCTGGACGGATCATGCCGACGAAGGAAACAGCAGGCGCTGCAGGATGCGCCGTCGGGGCGCGCAGCGTCCCTTCCGCGGAATTTTTCATTCGGGTTGCAGGCCGCAACCACCATGACCTGCCCGAAAAAATTCCTGCCCTGCATCGCTGCGCTCCTCGCGGCTGCGGCGTCCACGTCGGCCCAATCCGTCCCGCCGGTCGCCCTCGAAACGGTGCGCGTGACCGCCGATCTCTGGGAATCGCCCCTCGCGCGGATTCCGGCCAGCGTGAGCGTCTTCTCGGCGCCCGCGCTCGAAGCCGGCGCGGTGCGGCACTTCGGCGATCTGGCGGACCAGATCCCGAACTTCACCTGGAGCGGCGGCACGTCGCGGCCGCGCTATTTCCAAATCCGCGGCATCGGCGAGAACTCCCAGTACGAAGGGGAAACGCCGGACGCCACGGTCCGCTTTCTCGTCGACGATCTCGACTTCACGGGCCTCGGCACGATCGGCGGCACCTTCGACGTGCAGCAGACGGAAGTCCTGCGCGGGCCGCAGGCGGGGGCGTTCGGCGCCAACGCCGCGGGCGGCGTGGTGCGGCTCGTGACCGCGGCGCCGACGCCGTACTGGACGGGACTCGCCGAAGGCACGGTCGGCGGCGACGGCCTGCGCGCGGGCGGCTTCGCGCTGGGCGGCCCGCTGGACCGGGCGCGGCCCGAGCGGCTGATGGCGCGGCTCGCGTTGTATCGGAATTCCAGTGACGGCTTCCGCCGCAACGCGACGCTCGGCGCCGACACCAATGCGCGCGACGAACTTTCCGCGCGCCTGCGCGTCACACTGAATCCCTCGCCGGCCTGGCGCTGGGAGGCGGCCCTGCTGTACGCCGAGGCGGACAACGGCTACGACGAGTTCGCGTTGGACAACAACGGCACCACGACCTTCAGCAACCGCCCGGGGCGCGACGAGCAACGTTCCTTGGCCGGCAGCCTCCGCGGCACCTGGACGGGCCTGCCCGGCGTGCGGATCACCACGGTCAGTGCCGGCCAGGCCACGAAGTCGCGCTACAGCTACGACGACGACTGGACGGCGGCTTCCTACGACGGTTTCAGCGACCTGCGGCGCGAACGCGACGGGGCGAGCCAGGAAGTGCGGCTGGATTCCGCCGCGGCGCGCGCCGCGGCCGGGGCGATCGACCGCTGGACGCTCGGGCTTTTTGCGGCACGCACGGACGAGGCGAGCCGTTACACGAACGAAGATCCGGAAAACCTGCGCGGCCTCGTGACGGACTACGCGGCGCGCAACGTCGCGGTGTTCGGCCAGGCGGCGCACGATTTCTCGCCGCGCACGCGGCTGACGGCCGGTTTGCGGTGGGAGTCGCTCGACATCGAAGGAGCGGGCACGCGGACGCGTTTCCGCAAACCGCGGGGCACGTTCGACCCTGCGGCGACCTTCCGGCCGCGCTTCGACGACGCGCTCGTCGGCGGCAAGCTCGCGCTCGAGCACATGCTGACGGAGCGGCACCTCGGCTTTGTGTCCGTGACCCGCGGATACAAGGGCGGCGGCGTGAACATCGACGCCCGGATCAACCCGCCGGCGGATCCGCTGACCTACGGCACCGAGACGCTGTGGAACTGGGAGGCCGGGGTGCGGGGGAATTGGCGCGACGGGCGCGTGACGGGCGAGCTGACGGCGTTTTGGCTCGAGCGCAGCGAGGCACAGGTGCGCGACTCCGCGGGCTTCGGCGGCAACTACCGTTTCTTCACCGCCAACGCCGGGCGGGCGCGTGTGTCCGGGGTGGAGGCGGCGGGGACGTGGACGTTTGCCCGCGACTGGTCGCTGCACGGTTCGCTCGGCCTGCTCGATTCCGAGTTGGCGCCGTTTGTTTTGGGCAACGGCAACCGCGGCGGCGGCCGGCGGCTGGCGAACACCCCGCCGCACGGGCATTCGTTGGCGCTGCGCTACCGGCCGGCGGCGGGCTTCTTCGGCCAGGCGGAGTGGGTGGGCCGGGCGGAGCAGTTCGATTCCAACAACCACACCGAGGCGCGGCGGGCCTTCGACGTCCTGCACGCCAGCGCCGGCTACCGGCACGGCCCGTGGACGCTCACCGTCTGGGTGCGCAACCTGGCGGACCGGGCCTACGACAAACGCGTTTTCTTCTTCGGCAACGAGGACCCGGATTACGCGGAGACGCGCTACTCGACCCGGGCGGATCCGCGGCAGGCCGGGGTGACGCTGGCGCGCCGATTCTGACGTCCGGCGCGGAGCGGGGGCCGGCAAGCTCCCGCTTGCGGAGAAGGGGCCGGTGCGTTTTCGTCGGCCCTTCATGATTTCGCTGCACGAAGGCAAGGGCCCGAAGGTCAAGAAGCAGCCCGAGCGGGTGCTGACCCTCCGGCTGGCCGTGGCCGGTTGCCAGCCGCGGATCTGGCGGCGCTTCGCGGTGCGGGAAACGATGTGGCTCTCCCGCCTGCACGACAGCATCCAGATCGCGTTCGACTGGTTCGACTACCAGACCCACGCCTTCAATCTCGACAACCAGCGGTACGGCAACCCGCTGAAGCGCGACGAGCTGACGATCGAGGACGACCGCGATGTGACGCTCGGCGACCTCGACCTCGAGCACCGCGAGCGGGTCACGTACGGCTACCATTTCGGCGAAGGTTGGCAGGTGGAAATCAAGGTCGAGAAAGCCGGGGCGCCCGAGAAAGGGGCGACCTATCCGCTCTGCCTCGCCGGCGAGCGCGCCGGGCCGCCCGAGGACTGCGGCGGGCTGGAAGCGTTCCACGACATGCTGGCTTGTATCAAGGAGCCGCATACGGACCTCGGCCGCGAGTGGCTCGAGTGGCTCGGCCCCGACTACCGCCCCGAAGTCTGCGATCTCGAGAAGATCAACAAGGCGCTGAAGAAGCTGGGGAAGTAGCCCTCCCCGTTTCGCGGCGGGCGCGTCAGTGCGTCTCCGAGAAGCTGGTGATCGAGTGCCACTCGAACACTTCCTGCAGGAGCGCGCGTTCGGCCTTGGCGATGACGCGCTCGAGGGCGCCCCAGGTTTGCACAAAGGCGGCTTCTTTGCGCGCGGCTTCGAGGCGGATGTGCATCTCGCGGTAGCGCGCGACCCGGCGGTGCAGGTCGTTGATCGAGATCAGCGAGATGAAGCCGGCGGCGAGCACGGGCAGGACGATGGGGCCGAAGCCGAAGATCGCCATCTCCACCCAAGGCGGCGCGATCGGCTGCGCGAGCGTGCTGTGCAGCGCGTAGACGGCGGTGAACACGATCGCGAGGACCGAGCTGACGGTGAAGCCGAGGCGGAGCCGCGCGAGTTGCGGCACGGCCTTCGATTCCTGGCGGGCGAAATAGGCGCGTTGGCCGTCGATGCGCTCGCGCAGGTACCGTTGTTTGAATTCGTCGAACGGCGCCGGCCGCGTGCGGGCGGAGCGGCGCTGCAGCACATCGAGGGAGCGGCGCAGCGGCTCGAGGCCGGCCCAGTCGAAATCGTCGAAGAGGCGCACGGCCCGCGGCAGGCCCCAGATGGCGAGCGCGCTGCGGGTGATCTCCGCCGCGAGCCGGCTGCGGACCCAGTCGTGCTGGTGCCGGTGGTGCCGGACGACCAGCGCCACGCCGAGCGCGCCGAACAGACAGAGCAGTTTGCCCCAGGGCATGGCCGCATGGTGCAGGTGGAAAGCGAGGCTCGCGGCGGCGAGCGCCGTGGCGGTCACGTGCAGGCCCACGGTCGCGGTGATCAGACGCCGGAAATGCGGCGCGCCGTGGGTGGCGGCGTGGTCGACCTTGAGATGGAAGGCGTGGACGCGGCGGAAACCTTCGTCGGCGCCGGCCGGCAGGTCGCCGGCGGGGACGGAGGGGAGCGCGTTGAGCTTGGCGAGGTGGCGGTTGCCGACCTGCAGGGACTCGAAGTGCTCCTTGCGGACCGCCAGCGTCAGGGCGTCGATGATGATCAGCGGCCGCTGCAGTTCGCGCGCGTAGGCCACGATTTCCGCGGTGCCGCCGCGGCCGCGGGAGGGTTCGCCGTCCCAGACCGCGATCAGCAGGTCGCAGTGGTTCACCGTTTCCATCCCGCCGTCGAGGTACGAATCCTCGCGGCGGCCGCGTTCGCTGATCACGCGGACGTGCTCGGCCTCGCCGAGCAGCACCTCGACCTCGCGCCATTCCTGGTCGCTGAAATCGCGCCGGAACTCGGCGGGCGGGAGCGGCAGCACGGCTTCCCAACCGAGGCCCAGGGCCAGCGCCGAGCGGGCAAAATCATGTCGCAACCGGCGGCGACCGAGGAGAGCGCGAGCCATTCCACGCCGGCTTCCGCGCCCAGGCCGGACAGCGTCTCGCGCAACACGCGTTCCACGCCGGCCGGGTCGCGCACGCTGCGGTGGCCGGTGAATCCGGCCACATGAAACACCGGCAGTTGGTCGCTTTCCGCCATGGAAGCGCAATGTGTCCGTTTGCACATGGAGGCTGTCAACGGCGAAGGGGGTTCCGGCCGGCCGGCGGGTAGCGCCACAATCGGCTCGCATCCCCCGGTGGTCGCCGTTCACGGTGCAGCCATGGTCTTCCGGTTTCCCAGTGCAGTCGGCGCGATGGGTCGGCGGCGGGCGGCATGATCCAACCCGATCCCGATGCTCCCGGGGAGATGGTCGAGTCGTGCATCGACGACGACGCGTGGGAAGATTTGCTCAACTACATCGAGGAGCGCCGCGTCATCCCGATCGTCGGGCCGGAGTTGCTGCGCGTCGAGACGGATGGCGGCACGCGCCTGCTCTACGACTGGCTCGCGGAGAAGCTGGCGCTGCGGCTCAATGTCGACATCCGCTCCCTCCCCCAGCCGTACACGCTCAACGACGTCGTCTGCTGGTTCGTCGGCTGGCGGGGCCGGCGCGAGGAGGCGTACACCCGGCTGCGCTCGATCCTGCGGGAAACCGCGTTTGCGGTGCCGCCTGCGCTGCGGCAGCTCGCGCAGATCACGGACTTCGATCTCTTCGTCACGACGACGTTCGACCCGCTGCTGGAAAACGCCCTCAACGCCGAACGCTGCGGCGGCCAGCCCTCGACGGAGGTCATCGCCTACGCCCCGAACCGCGTCGCCGACCTCACAGTTCCGCGCGACCAGCAGACGCGTCCGGTGCTGTACCATTTGCTCGGCCGGCTCTCGGCCTCGCCGACCTATGTCGTTTCGGACGAGGACACGCTGGAATTCGTCTGCGCCCTGCAGAGCGAGCATCTGACGCCGGAGAAACTTTTCCACGAGCTCGAGCACAACCACCTCTTGCTCATCGGCAGCAATTTCTCGAACTGGCTGGCGCGGCTCTTCCTTCGGATGGCGAAGCGCCGGCGGCTCTCCGATCCCCGCGACGTCGGCGAGATCGTCGCCGACAGCCATTCGCCGCGCGACCGGCGCCTGATGACGTTTCTCCAGCAGGTCAGTGCGCGGACCCGGGTGTATACCGGCGCGGAAAAATTCGTCGCCGAGCTGCACTCGCGCTGGCTGGCGCGGCGCGGGCGCAGCGGCGCCCCGCTGCCCGGGACCGGGCAGCCGCAGCGGTTTCTGCCGCCCGGGCGGGAAATGCCGGAAAACGCCGTGTTCATCAGCTACGCGCGGGAGGATCTGGGCGCGGTGCAGAAACTGAAGGCGGCGCTCGATGCGGCCGGCGTGACGACGTGGTTCGACATGGATCGCCTCGAGAGCGGCGACGACTACGACCGCAAGATCCGCCAGAACATCGCGCGCTGCGCCTACTTCGTGCCCGTGGTTTCGGCGACGACGCAGCGCCGCCACGAAGGCTATTTCCGGCGCGAGTGGAGCTACGCCGTCGACCGCGCGCGCAACATCGCCGAGGGTGCGGTCTTCATTTTGCCGGTGTGCATCGACGGCACCGGCGAAGCGGAAGCGCTCGTGCCCGAGCGTTTCAAGGCGCTGCATTTCACCCGGGCGCCGGGCGGCGAGGTGCCGCCTGAATTCTGCCGGCGCCTCGCGGAACTCACCGCCGCCCGCCGCGTATGATTCCTCCCGCTTCCGCCCTCGCCGCCGCCGCCGATGCCGAGAGTCCCTGGCTGGGACTGGCTTCGTTCACCGAAGAGACCCGGAGCTATTTCCACGGCCGGGAGGCCGAGGTCGGCGAGCTCGGCCGCCGCGTGCAGCGCAAGCTGCTCACGATTCTTTTCGGGCAATCGGGCCTCGGCAAAACCTCCATTCTGCGCGCCGGACTCGTGCCGCTGCTGCGGCCCGAGGGCTATTGCCCGGTGTATGTGCGGCTCGACTACGGGCAGGAGTCGCCGCCGCCGTCGGAGCAGATCAAGCAGGCGGTGCTGCGCGCGAGCGAGGCGGCCGGCCATTGGACGAAACCCGGCGCCGCCGCCGCCGGCGAGTCGCTGTGGGAGTTTCTCCACCACCGGGACGACGTGCTGAAGGATGCGGCCGGGCGCACGCTGGTGCCGCTGCTGATCTTCGACCAGTTCGAGGAAATCTTCACGCTCGCCCAGGGCGACGATCACGGCCGCCGGCGGGCGGCGCAGTTCATCGAGGATCTCGCCGATCTCGTCGAAAATCGGGCGCCGCGGGCGCTCGAAGCCCGGCTCGAGGCGGACGAAGCGGGGCTGGAGCGTTTCGACTTCGCGCGGGCCGATTGCCGGATCTTGATCGCGTTGCGCGAAGATTACCTCGCGCACCTCGAGGGCCTGAAGGCGCAGATGCCGTCGATCACGCAGAACCGCATGCGGCTGGCGCGGATGGCGGGCCCGCAGGCGCTGGCGGCGGTGACCGGACCCGGCGGCGCGCTGGTCAACGAGGAAGTCGCCGCAGCCATCGTGCGGTTCGTCGCGGGTGGCGCGGAAATCGAACGCGCGGAGGTCGAGCCTTCGCTGCTCAGCCTCGTCTGCCACGAGCTCAATGCCGTGCGCCGCGCCCAGGGGAGGACGGAGATTTCGGCCGATTTGCTGGCGGGGTCGCGCGATTCGATTCTCGCGGAGTTCTACGAACGCGTGCTGCAGGACCAGCCGGCGACCGTGCGCGCGTTCATCGAGGACGAATTGCTGACGGAGTCCGGCTACCGCGAAAGCATCGCCGAGGAGCGGATCCGCAAGGGCTTGTCGGCAGCCGGGGCCGACGGCGGCGCGCTGGCGCGGCTGGTCGATCGCCGCCTGTTGCGGATCGAGGAGCGGCTCGACGTGCGGCGCGTGGAATTCACCCACGACGTGCTGTGCGGCGTTGTGAAAATCAGCCGCGATCTGCGGCAGGAGCGCGAAGCCAAGGCCGCCGAGGCGCGGCGGCGCGCGGAGACCGAGAGCCAATTGGCGCAGGCGCGACGCGACGCGTGGCGGGCACGGCTGGTGGCCGGCGGTTGCGTGGTGCTCGCCGTCGGCGCCATCGGCGCGGCGGCCTGGGGCTACGTCAACCTGCGCCGGGCCGAGGCGGCCGAGGACCGGGTGGCCGCGGAGCGCGACCGGGTGCAGGTGTCGCGCGGCGAGGCCGAGAAGCTGGTGACGTTTCTGCTCGACGATCTGTACCGGCAGCTGGAGCCGACGGGCCGGATCGAAATCGTGAGCGGGTTGGCGCGCCGGGCGCTGGCGTATTTCGACGCGCTGCCGGCGGAATTGCGCGATGCGCGAAGCGACCGCTACCGGGCCGTGGCGCTGAGCCGGCTCGGCTTGGCGTTGTCGCTGCAGGGCAAGACCCTCGAAGCCGAGGAACCGTTGCGCGAGGCCCACGATCTCTTCCGGCGCCTCGCGGCCCGCCCGGACGCGGGCGAGGAAGTGATCGTCGACTTGGCTGCCGTGCTGCGGCAGCAGAGTCGCAACGCCTACATGCAGAACCGCCCGCAACTCGCGATCGACACCGGGCGCCTGGGGCTGGAGGTCATTTTGGTCCCGGCGGCACGGCCGGGGCCGTCCGCGGCGGTGATGTTCGAGTACGGGCGGACGCAGATGAACCTCAGCTTCGTGCTGATGCGCGACCGCCAGAACGACCCCGCGCTGCAGGCCAACCTTCAGGCCGAGGCCGTCTTCAACCGGTTGCTCGCCGATCCGGTGCACCGGCTGCGCGCGGGCATCTATTTCGGCGAAGCCAAGACGTGGAAAATCGAGCTGCTGCGCCTGATGGGCCGCGGCAACGAGGCGCTGGCGGAAAACGAGGCGGCGCTGAAGATCGCCGACGAGATCGTCGCCAAGGAGGCGGGCAATCTCGGGGCGCTCCGTTCGCGGGCCTTGTTGCGCAGTCGCAAAGCCCAGGCGGCGCTCGATGGCTACGACTACCGAACCGCCGAGGCTCTGGGTCGGTTGGTCGTCGAGGATTGGAGCGAATACCTGCGGTTCGACGCCGACAGCGACACTGCCCGGAACAACCGTCGCGTGGCCCGCAACTTCCAGGCCGAGGCACTGTGGCGTCAGGGTGAGATTGATGCCGCGATCGTCCAGGCCAGAGAAAACACCCGGGAAGCCTTGGCGGTGGGAGGCTCTCCGAGTACCGTCCGCGGCTCCGCCTTTCAGACCGCCCGGACCGATTCGATCGAGGCGGAACTGGGCCGTGTGAACGATATCGATGCGGCGCTGGCCGCCGGAAAACGATTGCGCGAGTTGGCCGCGGCCCAGGTGGACGCCGAAAGCTACTGCCGGGCCATGACCCCGGTTTGGAACGATGCGGTGCGGGCCGATCTGCAACTGCGGGTCGGATCAACCGAGGCGGCCTTGGCGACCGCCCGTGATGCGGCCCGGCGGCTCCGTCCCCTCCAGCCCAAATCCGGCGTGGAGAAGTTCAATCAACGCATGATCGGCTACTCCATCTTCCGGGTGCAGGTCGAAGCTTGCTTCAAGCTGGGGCGCTGGGCCGAGGCGGCCGACGCGGCCCGCGAACTGATCGCCGGCCGGCCGGCTCCGGACGACACGTCCGACAGCGCTCTGGATTGGCTGGCCGAGGATCGGGCCGATGCCGCGGTGGCATTCGCCCGCCACGGCGACATCGCCGCGGCGCGCGAAACACTGGCGTTGGCGGACGCCTTCAACCGGCAGCGCCGGGCCGCCGGGGCCAAGGATTATCCGACCCGCCAACAGACGGCGAAGATCGCGCTGGGGTCCGGTTTGCTCGCGGCCGATCCGGCGGAGAAGCGCGCGCAATTCCGCGCCGGTTTGGCGGAGATTGCCGCCATGCCGCCGCAGCCGCAGCAGCTCCGGACGGTGCGCGAACTCAAGGCGGTGCTCGAGAGCGAACTCGCCCGCGTGCCCTGAGTGCCGGCTGCGGGGCGGTGCCGATTTTCCACCATGCTCCGAACCATCTTCCTTCGCCTGTCCGCCGCCTTGATGGCGGTGGCTGCTGTCGCCGCCGAAAAATCCGCAAGTCCGGCCGCTCCTGCGACCTTGGCCGAAAAGACCAAGACGCTGCGGGCCTTGCCCGGCTTTCTTCCGCTCTATTGGGACGAGAAGAAAGGGGAGCTCTGGCTCGAGATCCCGCAGCTCGAACAGGAGTTCATCTACTTCACCTCGCTGCCGGCCGGCGTCGGCTCCAACGACATCGGCCTCGACCGCGGCCAAATCGGCCAGGAGCGGATCGTGCGGTTTTCGCGCAGCGGCAACAAGGTGCTGCTCGTGCAGCCGAACCAGGCCTTCCGCGCGAACACCGCGGACGAACGCGAGCGCCGTGCGGTGGAAGAGTCGTTCGCGGTGTCGGTGCTCGCGGGCTTCATGGTCGAGGCCGAGGAAGCGGGTCGCGTGCTGGTGAATGCGACCGACTTCTTCCTGCGCGATGCGCACGATGTGATCGGCACTTTGAAACGGACGAAGCAGGGCACGTTTGCGTTGGATCCGAAGCGCAGCGCGTTCTTCGCGCCGCGGACGAAGAATTTCCCCCGTAACACCGAGGTCGAGGTGACGCTGACGTTTGCCGGCAGCGAGCCGGGCGAGTTCGTGCGCGACGTGGTGCCGGATCCGCGGGCGGTCACGGTGCGGACGCGGCATTCGTTCGTGCAATTGCCCGAGCCGGGCTACGTGCCGCGGGCCTTCGATCCGCGCGCCGGCATGTTGCCGCTGAGCTATGCCGATTATGCGGTGCCGATCGCGGAACCGATCGTGCGGCGGTTGGCGATCCGGCATCGGCTGGAGAAAAAGGATCCGGCCGCGGCGCGCAGCGAGGCGGTGCGGCCCATCGTGTTCTATCTTGATCCGGGCACGCCGGAGCCGATCCGCGGCGCGTTGCTCGACGGCGCCCGTTGGTGGGCGGAGGCCTTCGAGGCGGCGGGTTTCGTCAACGCGTACCGCGTGGAAATGCTGCCGCCGGATGCCGACATGCAGGATGTGCGCTACAACACGATCCAGTGGGTCCACCGCGCGACGCGCGGCTGGTCCTACGGCGCGAGCGTCACCGACCCGCGCACCGGCGAAATCATCAAGGGCCACGTGACGCTCGGCTCGTTGCGCGTGCGGCAGGACTACCTGATCGCGGAGGGATTGCTGGCGCCGTACGAGACGGGCAAGCCGGTCTCGCCCGAGATGCAACGCATGGCGCTGGCGCGGCTGCGGCAACTCTCAGCCCACGAAGTCGGCCACACCCTCGGTCTCGCGCACAACTTTCTGGCGAGCCCGTCCGACCGCGCCTCGGTGATGGACTACCCGCATCCGCGCGCACGGCTGCAGGCCGACGGCACGCTGAGTCTCGCGGACGCGTATGCGACCGGCATCGGCGAATGGGACAAGGTTTCGATCGCGGCCGTCTACACGCCGTATCCGGCCGGAACGGACGCCGTCGCGGCCGTGGACCGGCTGCTCGCGGCGGCGCGGGCCCGCGGCCTGCACTACCTGACGGACCAGGATGCGCGGCCGCCGGGCGGCGCGCATCCGCGGGCGCATTTGTGGGACGACGGTGCGAATGCCGTCGACGAGTTGCAGCGGATGATGGCGGTGCGGGCGGCGGCGCTGGTCCGTTTCGGCGAGAACGCGATCGCGCCGGGACGGCCGTTGGCGCAACTGGAGGAAGCGTTGGTGCCGGTCTTTCTGGCCCATCGCTACCAGCTCGAGGCGGCGGTGAAGAGCGTGGCCGGCGTCGATTACACGTACGCCCTGCGCGGCGACGGCCAAGTGCCGGTGGCGACGGTGCCGGCGGCGGAGCAACGGCGGGCGTTGGACGCGGTGCTCGGCACGGTCGCGCCGGAGCAGTTGCAGGTGCCGGCGGCGGTGTTGCGGATCCTGCCACCGCGGCCGCACGGCTTCGAGGCCACGCGCGAACTTTTCGCCCGCCGCACGGGCTTGGTCTTCGACGCGCTCGCGCCGGCGGAAGCCGCCGCGACCCTCGCGTTCTCCCTGTTGTTGCACCCGCAGCGCGCGAACCGTCTGGTGCAGCAGCATGCGCTCGATGCGGCGCAGCCCGGTCTCGACGAGGTCCTCGGCCGCGTCGTGCAGGAGACGTGGGGCCGGTCGGCGGGAACGGATTATGCGGGCGAGATCCGCCGCGCGGTCGACATGGTCGCGTTGGCGCAGCTGTTCCGGCTCGGCGCGTCACCCGCGGCCGGTCCGCGCGTGCAGTCCGTCGTGGGCCGCACGCTGTCCGCCTTGGCGGATACGCTGCGGGCGCCGGCGGCCGGTTCGCCGGGAAGCCAGCAAGCCCACCGGGCGCAGGGGCTGCGGTTGATCGAGCGGTATTTCGACGAACCGGCCGAGTTTGCGCCGCCGCCCGCGCCGGAAGTGCCGCCGGGCCAACCGATCGGTTCCGGGCTGCAGTGCGAGGCCGAACCTTCGGCACTCCGCTGAGGAGGGCGCGACCCGGGGCGGTTCAGGGCCGCAGCGGCGGTTTGGCCGGCAGCGGGGCGCTGGGGGAAAACGGCGCCAGCCAATCGACGAAACCTCTCAGGAAGGGCGGCTCCGAGCGCGTGTGCGTCCAGTGCATCAGCAGAATCACCAGAATCAGGAGCAGGACGAAAACAACCAGGGCGGGGCTGATGCTGCGGAGAAACTTGTAGAAGCTGATCGTCATCAGCACCGCGAAGAACGCGCAGACGATGGTCAGGAAGTGGTGTTCCGCGAACAGCAGTTTGAGCTGTTTCAACAGCGGCGCGAAGGCCTTTTGCAGCGGAGCGAAATCGAGATTGGGCAGCACCGCCGCGACGTTGTGCACCGGCCGGAGCGAGGGTCAAAGACCAACCGGCCGGCCAGTCCACGTGAGAATCGCTGGCGAGTGGGAGGCGCCGCGAGGCGGCGGACTTTTTTACGGTTTTGTGTCGGGGAGACTGCCCGCGAGCACGGTGACCATTTTGTCCGGATCGAGGAATTTCCGGATCGCGGCGTTGGCTTCGGCGAGCGTGATCGCCTGGAGGCGCGCCGGGTATTCGTCGACCCATTCGGGTCCGTAGCCGCGGGCGCCGGCGTTGAGCAGCGCGGAAGCGAGGCCGCCGGTGGTGGCGAGCGCGACCTTGTACGAACCGGTCAGCGTGACCTTGAAGGTGGCGAGTTCGTCGGCGGTGAGGCCCTCGGCGTGGAAGCGGCGCAGTTCGCGCCAGGCCGACGCCGTGCCGCGGGCGAGCAGGTCCGGCGCGAAGGAGCCGTTGATGAACCAGGCGCCGTCCCCGTAGGTGTCGGAAGCGAGCTGGGCGGTGATGCTGTAGGTGAGGCCCTCGCGGTTGCGGATGATGTCGAGCAGCCGGGCGGAGAAGAAACCGCTGCCGAAAACGGAAGTCGCGAAATTCAGCTTTTGGTATTCGGGATCACGATACTGCAGGGCGGAGGGTTGGCCGATGACGACGGAGACGCTGGTTTTGCCGGGCATCGGAACCTGCACGGTCCGGCCGGCGGCGAGGGCGGGAGCGGGGCGGGCGGCGGGAAAAGGCCGGCCGCCGGTCCAGCCGGCGAAGGCTTCGGCGAGCGTGCGGGCGACGGCGTCCTCGTCGACATCGCCGACGAGCACGATCCGGCCGCCGGTCGGGCCGTAGTGGGCGGCGTGGAAGGCGCGGACCTCGTCGAGGGTCGCGGCTTCGACGGCGGCGAGGTAGTCCTCTTCGGCGGGGGGCCGGTTCGGGTGGCCGGCGGGGAAGATCGCGCGTTCGAAGGTGCGGCTGGCGCGGAAATCCGTGTCCTCCATCGCGCGGCGGTGGCGGCCGGCGAGTTGCTGTTTGAGTTTGGCGAATTCCGCGGCGTCGAAGCGCGGGGCGCGGAGCTGTTCCGCGAGCAGGGAGAGCACCAGCGGCAGATCCCGGCGCAGGCATTTGGCCGAGAAGTTCAGCGTGTGCGTGCCGGTGCCGAAACCCAAGGTGGCGCCGGCCTGTTCGAGGATCTCGGCGATGGCGAATTTGTCGCGACTGGCGGTACCCTTGTCGAGGAGGCCGGCGGTCAGATCGGCGATGGCGGAATTGCCGGCGGGGTTGAAGACATCGCCGGCGGCGAGCGAACCGCGGATCGTGACGACGTCGCGGATCGACGTGCGCAGCATTTGGACATCGAGGCCGGCGATGGCGCGGCGGCGGACCTGCGGCGCGATCTGCGCGGAACCGGCGGCACCGCCGGCAGTGGCGGCCGCGGCGGCGGGAGCTTGGGCCGGAGCGGGAACGGGCAGCGCGGGATCGCGGTAATAGAGCGGGCCGCGGGCCTGGCCACCGGCGGAAGGGCGGGGCAGCGCCGCCGTGCCGGGTTTCCCGGTCTGGGGGATGAACCAGCCGGTCGTGCTTTGGTCGGTGTTGAGGTAGGCCTTGGCGACGCGTTGCACGTCGGCGGGGGTGACCGCTTTGATTTTGTCGAGCAGCGTGTAGTAGAGCGTCCAGTCGCCGACCGCGATCATCTCGTTGATTTGGCCGGCTTGGGCGAAGGAGCCGTCGCGCAGGTAGGCGATGCGGGCGAGGAGTTTGTTGAGCGCGCGTTCGGTTTCGGCCGCGGTGACGCCGGCGGTGCGGACTTTCTCGACTTCGGCGAGCAGCGTTTTCTCGGCCTGCTCGTGCGTCACGCCGGGGGCGAGGAGGGCGTTGACGGTGAAGAGGAAGTCGTCGTGGAAAAAGCCCTTCGAGGCGTCGGCGCTGATGGCAAGGTTGGTGTCGATCAGGCCGCGGTAGAGGCGGCTGGTTTTGCCTTCGCTCAGGACGGCGGCGAGGACTTCGAGCGGGGCGTGGTCGGGGTGGCGGGCGTGCGGCGCCTTGAAGGCGATCTGGACGACGCCGATTTCGCCGGGGCGTTTGACGACGACGCGGCGGGGGCCGGTCTGGGCCGGTTCCTCGGTGTAAACCGGCGGAATCGGTTTCGGCGCGCGCGGGATCGGGCCGAAGTGTTTCGCGACGAGTTCGAGGGCGCGGGCGGGTTGGAAGTCGCCGATGACGGTGACGACGGCGTTGTCGGGCCAGTAGAACGTATCGTAGAATTCGCGGAGTTTTTCGATGGAGACCTTCTCGATATCGGAGCGCCAGCCGATGGTGGAGTGGTGGTAGGGATGGGCGATGAAGGCGGCGGCGGTGACTTCCTTGTCGAGGGCGGAGGCGGGATCGTTTTCCCCGAGTTCGAATTCGTTCCGCACCACGGTCATCTCGGGCCGGCGGTCTTCCTCCCGCAGGAGGAGGCCGCGCATGCGGTCGGCCTCGAGTTCGACGGCGAGCGCGAGATGGTCGCTGGGCAGGTTCTCGTAGTAGTTGGTGCGGTCGAGCCAGGTGGTGGCGTTGTTGATCCCGCCGACCTTGTCCATGAGGGTGTCGAAACCCTTGCCGATGCCGGGGTGGAAGTTTTTCGAACCCTTGAACATCAGGTGCTCGAGCAGGTGGGTCGCGCCGGTGGTGCCGGTGACTTCGTTGCGCGAGCCGACGCGGTACGTGACCATGAAGGTCACGACCGGGGCGGAGTGGTCGGGGAGCAGGAGGACGGTGAGGTCGTTGGCCGGGAGACGGTATTCCGTGACGGCGCCGACGGACTTGACGGTTTGGAAAGCGCCCGCGGCCGGTTGGGCGAAGGCGGCGGCCGCGACGGTCAGGCCCGCAAGAAGAGAGACGAGTTTCATGGCAAAATAAGGCCTGGGAGAGCGGCGGGGGCGCGTTGGCTTCAGTCGAAGGTGCGAGTGGCTTTCCAGGCGGCGCGGTCCGTGAAGGTCGGGGGTGCGGGGTCGGTGACGGTGTGGTTTTTGGCCGCGAGAAGCACGGTGCGCCGGCGGGCGGCCTGCGGATCGAGGGCGGCTTTGAGCACGGCGAGGGTTTGTTCCTTGGTCAGCGCGTCGAGCGCGGAGAGGGTTTCGGGCTGGCGGTTCCAGTCGCCGTCGTAGGTGTAGGCGCGGGCGAAGAACGCCTCGGCTTTGTCGCGGATGTTCTTCGTCTTTTCCTCGAGCTGGGAGCGGGCGCCGGCGATGAGGGTTTTCCACTGGGCGTCGGGCAACGCGGCGAGTTGGTCCGGCAGCGTCGCGATGAAGGTCTCGGCGCGGCGGCGCAGTTCGTCGGGGGCGTAGGCGCTGGATTGGATGGTAAAGGTGAGGAAGCGCTGGCGTTGCGAGAACGAGGAACCGCCGCCGACAATGTAGCCGAGTTGCTGTTTGGTGCGGAGCTCGGTGTAGAAGGGCTCGCTCATAAAGTTGCCGATGACGGCGGCGGCGGCGCGGAGGGCCGGGGAGTCGTTCGGGAGCAGGAAGTCGCCGATGAACGCGGAGTTCACGCCTTCGATGGGGCCGGCATCGACGATGTTCTGGCCGGCTTCGATGCGGAGATGGCGACGGCGGAGCAGGGCGTCGGCCGGGGCGGGCTGGGCCCCGATCTTGGCGGTGATCGTGCGGAGGGCGGCGGTCGCGGCTTCCGGGGAAAGATGGCCGTGGACGACGGCTTCGATCCGGCCGCGGGCGTAGAATTTCTTCGCGAAGGCCTGGACGTCGGCCCAGGTCGCCGACTCGGTGCGGGCGAGGGTTTCGTCGGGCAGAAACGCGATTTCGCGGGCGAGGGCTTCGCGGCGACCGCGGCCGAGCAAGTAGGCTTCGGTTTGCGGGTAGCTGCGCAGGCCGCGCAGCGTCGCCTCTTTCAGCGCTTCGAAGCGGCCGGGGGCGGGCGTGAAGGCGGGGAGTTTTTCCGCGACGTAGGCGGCGAAGCGCGCGGCGGAGTCGCCGTAGCCCGAGACGCTGAGGCGGATGCCTTCGAAGGAAACTTCCGATGCGACCTCGAGGCCGGCGAGGTAGGCGTCGGCGGAGGCGGCGTCGAGGAAATCCCCGAGGGTGATTTCGTAGAGGCGAAGCAAGGCGGCGGCATCGGCGGAGGCGACGTCGCGGGTCGGGACGAAGCGGAAAATGACCGTGGATTGGGGCCGCTGGAATTCGGTGTCGGCGGCGTAGTAGAGGCGGAGGCCGGGCTCGTCGACCAGGAGCAGGGGGCGTTCGGCGAGGAGGGGGGCGGCGCCGGGCATGAAGGGATTGGCGCCCGGGAGGGCGAAGGCGCCGGCGGGCGGGTTGACGAGGGCGGCGTAGGCGGGGCCGGCGTCCTCGCGGTACGAATACGCCGTCTGGTAGATGCGTTCGCGTTTCCCGGTCGGCACGCCCTTGGCCATGAGGGTGACGAGCAAATTGTCGGGCGCGAGGGCGGCGAGGAGCTTGCGGTAGGCGGCCTCGTCGGGGCGGCCCCAGACATCGGTGGCGCGTTCGGCGATTTCGAGCGGGTAGAACAACGCCTGGTTGGCGAGCCTGGTGACGAGGTCCATGCCTTCGCCACGGTCGCCGTAGGTTTCGTTGAGCTGGGCGATGCGGGCGCGGTCGCGATAGAAGTCGGCGGGGAAGGGGGCGTTTTGCAGGAAGCGGACGTAGCCGAAGAACTGCGCGAGCACGGCGGCGTGTTCTTTCTGGCCGGCGGGGGTGAGACTGATGTTCACGAGGAGGGAGCCGTAGTCGCCGGTGCGTTCCCAGACGGAGGCGTTGAGGCCGTTGATGAGGCCGTCGCGTTTCAGTTTGGCCACGAGGCCGCCGGCGCCGGGGTAGAAGAGGAGTTGGGTGAGCAGCTCGTCGGGTTTCCCGGCGAAGTGCGGGCGCGTGGCCGGGAGGACGAATTCAAGGGTGAGCTGGCGGAGTTCCTTCACGGGTTCGGCTTGGGCGAAGCGCAGGGCGGCTTTGCGCGGGAGGAAAGCGGCCTCGCGGGCGACGGCGGGCACGTTGCGGCGCGGGAGGGCGGCGAAGTTTTGCCGGGCGAGCTGCTCGAGTTCGTCGAGCGGCGCTTTGCCGGCGATGGCGAGGGCCATGCGGTCGGCGGTGTAGTGCTTTTCGTAGAACGCGCGCACGGCTTCGGGGGTGGCGCCGGCGAGGGTGTCCTTGTTGCCGGTGGAGAATTTGCTTTCGCCGCTGCCGGGGGCGTAGAGCTCGCGGGAGACGCCGATGAGGCGGCGGAAATCGTTCTGCACATGGCGCATCGCCTCGTTGTGGACGGCGTTGATTTCGCGGCCGGTGAACTCGGGGTTGAACTTCGGCGCGATGAAGAACTGCGCGAAGCGATCGAGGGCGCCGGGGAGCGCGTCGTGGCGGATGTCGAAGTGGTAGTTGGTGACGTCGGAGGACGTGTAGGCGTTGTTGGTGCCGCCGTTGGCCTTGATGTAGCCGCTGTACTCGCTGACGTCGGGGTATTTCACGGTACCGAGGAAGAGCATGTGTTCGAGAAAGTGCGCCATGCCCTCGCGGTCGGCAGGGTCGTCGATCTGGCCGACGTTCACGACGAGGGCGGCGCCGGATTTGTTGAACTTCGGATCGGAGACGAGGAGGACACGCAGGCCGTTATCGAGGACGAAGCGGCGGAAGACCGCCTGGTCGGTCGGGGCGACGATGCGCGGCGGCAGTTCGGGAACCGCGGGTGCGGCGGCGAACGCGGCGGGGAGGGCAAAGAGCGCGAGGGCGAGGAGGCGGAGGCGATTTTTCAAGGTGGGGAAACGGATGGGAGTGGGCGCGAACATTATGACACGAAGCAGCCGGGCCAAGCTGTTTGCGGCGGAGCGGCGCGCAACCCGAACGAACGGATGTCGAGCGTCGCGCGCGAAATCTCCGGGGAAAAGATGCCAAAACGGGGGTTGACAGGTTCGGTTAGGACCTTAGCTCTTGCCTCTTTTCGCATGAAAACGTTCCTCGCCAAGAAGGAGACGGTGCAACCCAAGTGGTATCTGATCGATGCTGCCGGGGTTCCGCTCGGTCGTCTCGCCGTTAAGGCCGCCAACATCATCCGCGGCCGTCACAAGGCTTCCTACACCCCCAGCGTCGACACCGGCGATTTCGTGGTTGTTATCAATGCGGAAAAGGTCGCGCTCACCGGCAAGAAGGAAGTCCAGAACGAGTACATGTTCTTCTCGGGCTTCGTCGGCGGCGAGAGCTACCGCAAGGTTTCCCTGATGCGCGAGCGTCACCCGGAATTCATCATCGAGCACGCGGTCAAGGGCATGCTGCCCAAGAACCGCATTGCCGCGAAGATGCTCACCAAGCTCCGCGTTTTCGCCGGTGCGACGCACTCGCACGACGCCAACGCTCCCCAGAAAATCTCCGTCTGATCCCTGTTAGACCATGAGCGCTGCTACTCCCGCCAATATCTTCCTCGGCACCGGCCGCCGCAAAACCTCCACCGCCCGCGTGCGCGTGACCGAAGGTTCCGGCAAACTGACCGTCAACGGTCGGACCTTCGACAGCTACTTCACCCACGAGAACTTCGCGAAGCAGGCCTACGCGCCGCTGCTGACCGTTGAGCTCCGGGAAAAGATCGACGTCACGGCCAATGTGTCGGGCGGCGGTGTTTCCGGCCAGGCCGGTGCGGTGGCCCACGGCATCGCCCGCGCGCTGCAGAAGATGAACGCCGAGCTGCGTCCCGCCCTCAAGAAGGCCGGGCACATCAAGCGCGACCCGCGCGAGAAAGAGCGCAAGAAGGCCGGTCAGCCGGGCGCGCGCAAGCGCTTCCAGTTCTCGAAGCGCTGAGCTTCCGGACACTTTCACGCGACCAAAACCCTGTTTCGAAACGCCGCCCGCTTCCGCGGGCGGCGTTTTTGTTTTACCTTGGCGGATTGGAACGTCGCCTGCTAGCAAAGCGGGCGATGAAAATTCCTGCGTGTCGCGTGGCTTCCCTTGCGGCCGTTTTTGCGGCCGGTGCTTCCATGGTTCGGGCGCATCCGGGGCACGACGGGCACGAGTTGACGTGGGATTTCGGCCACCTGGCCCAGCATCCGGTCGCGACGATGGCCTGCGGAGCGGTGCTGGGGATCGCCTTTTTTGTCGCCATCCAGGTCCGGCGTCACCGCGCCGAGCTCCGGGTGCAGCGGGTGAACCG
>NEUS01000053.1 GCA_002288455.1 Opitutia bacterium Tous-C1TDCM | reverse complement strand
CCGCTTTCCGCTTCCCCAAATCAACGCGCCCACGCGGCCGCGACTTCGGAGCCGCACACGACGGCGAAGACGGCGAGGCAGAGCGCCAGCGCGACGTTGCCGCGCCAGCCGTTCGCGAGCGCGCCGACCCAGGCGCGCCGATTGTTCAGATACAGCAGCGTCACCGACAGAAACGGCATGAAGAACGCGCCCACGATCGAGAAGGCCACCACGACCGCCACCGGCTGCTTGAACCAGAGCAGCACCAGCGGCGGAAACGCGAGGAAGCCGAGGGCCGCGAGCGAGATGCGGCGCTCCGCCGCCGGCGCCGAGCCCATCGGCACGCCGCGCCACGCCGTGATCAGATCGACAAACACCTGCGGCACTCCCTGCCAGACGCCGAGCATCGCGGTGAACACCGTGCCCCAGAACCCGACCAGAAAGATCCACCGCGCCGCCGGGCCGCCCACGCCGGCCAGCCGGTCCGCGATCTCCAGCGCGATCCGCGGTCCGCTCGCGGCCGCGGCATGCACGCCCGCCGCGATCACGACCAGCGAAATTCCAAACAGCCCCGTGAACACGTACGCCAATCGCACGTCGCCGCGCACCTCCGCCAGTTTCTCCGCGCCGCGCCAACCCGCCGCCCGCATCCAATAGCCGTAGCAAATCACCGTCAGGCTGCCGCCGATGCCGCCGAGCAAGGCCAGCACCTGCGCGCCGCCGCCGTTCGCCGGCACCTGCGGCACGAAGAGTCCGCGCAGCACGTCGCCCCACGCCGGCGCCGCGAGGACGGCGCAACCGAGCACGCACAGCGCCATCAGCGCGATCAGGGCCTTCATCATCTTTTGGAACACCGCGTAGCGGTTGGCCGCCACCAGCAGCGCCGCCACGGCCGCATGGATCGCCCCCCAGACCGGCACCGGCAGTCCGGGGAACAGGCTCGCGCCCGCCAGCCCGCAGGCGCTGCTCAGCGAGGCCCCGACCATGAAGGTCCAGAAAACGAGATAGACCGCGAAGCCCGCCGCCACCCACCGCGGCAGCCGCGTCGCCCACGCCCGCACCACCGTCTCGCCCGTCGCCAGCTGCCACCGCGCCAGCGCCTCCGTCAGCACAAACTTCAGCGCCGCGGTGCAAACCACCGCCCACAGCAGCGTCGTGCCGAAACGGATACCGGTGACGGACGCAACGACGACGTCGCCCGCCCCGATGCCGGCCGCCGCCAGCACCAGGCCCGGACCGAGCTGCCGCACGCGTTCGCGCCAGGGAAGGGGCATGGGCGCGCAGTGAAAACGCGCCGGCGGCCCGGGCGCGAACGAATTCCCGCGGCGCCCGCCGCGCCGCCCCCGGCCTCAGCCGGGATCATGCAGTTGAGAGTTGGAAGTTGAGGGTTGAGAGATCGATCCGTCCATGCCCGGAAAATACGAGCGCAGCACGCGGTGTGAAAAACCGAACGGTTCTGCTCTCAACCCTCAACCAAGCTCTCTCAACTCATGAATTCGCCTCAGAACCGGCGCAACCCCTGCGCCTGCGCCGGCGCGGAGAGACCGAGCAGCGCCGCCAGCGTGGGCGCGATATCCTCGACGCCCACGCGGTCCTTCCGCACGCCCGCCGGCACCCCCGCCCCGTACCAGACCTGCGGCACATGCGTGTCGTAAACATACGGCGTCCCGTGCGAGGTGCCGGTGTTCGCCCGGGTTTGGAGATACGGCTGGTAAACCATCACGACATCGCGGTCGCGCTCCGGGAAATAACTCCGGCGCACCGCCGCCAGCACCGACGGACCGTCGGGCGACGCCGCCTCGATCTGGTCGCGGGTGTAGGCCTGCGCCACGGAGGGCAGCGCCGCCACGGCGTTCCGCAGCACCGTCGCGACTTCGGCGCGGTTGAGTTTCTTGGCCGCCAACACCGGCAGGCGCAGGTGAAACCCATTGTTGTCGCGCGTAAACCAGTACTCCGGCGCTTCCGGCGCCCCGAACGCCGCATCGAGCGCCTTGCGCCCGGCCGCATCCAGTTCCGCCACCTTGAAGCGGCCGCCGGGGCCGTCGGCCCGGCCCGCGTTCACGCGCTCGGGCAACGGCGCCACGCCGTGATCCGCCGTCAGCACGATCACGCAATTCGCCAGGCCGACCTCGCGGTCGAGCCGGTCGAAAATCGCCGCCAGCACGCGGTCGAGCCGCAGCATCGAATCCATCACTTCGTGACTGTCCGGGCCGTAATTGTGGCCGACGGAATCGACCTGCGAAAAACTCACGCACAGCAGATCCGTCGCGCCGTTGCGGCCGAGTTTCTCCTCCACGATCGCGCGCTGCACGAACTCGCCGAGGAACTCGGTGCTGAACGGGGAATTGTCGAAGGCGGAGAAAAACGCCGGGCCGACCGCGTCGCGCCCGCCCGTGACTTTCTTCGGAAACGTCCGCGTGAAACCGGATTCCGCCCACTCGCCCGGCGCATCGTCGGGCCCTTGCACGGCATCGTACACCGCCGGTGCGAGCAGCCGTTCCCAGACTTTGCCGAAACTGGCGTGCACCCGGCGCTCCGCATTGAACGCCGCCACCCAGGCCGGCGCCTGTTCGCGGTAATACCGCGACGTCACCATCACCCCGTTCTCGTCCCAATACGCGGCGTCCGCCAGGCGTCCCCCGAGCAAGATCGCGGAACGGTCCTTGTTCGAAGCGGCAAACACCTTGGCTTTGGCGCCGTAGCGCATCTTGAGTTGGTCGCCGACGGTGTCGGCCCGGAGCACCCGCGGCGAACGCCCGGCCTTCGGCGCCACCAGGGCGGCCGTCGCATCGGCCGGCGTCAGGCCGACGAGCGGCGCGGTGCGGTCCTCGACGTTGTTGACCTGCTCCCAAAGGCCGCGGTCGAGCCACTCGTTCGCGATGACCCCGTGCGTCATCGGATAAGCCCCGGTCAAAATCGTCGCGTGCCCCGGCGCCGTCTGCGTGAGCGCATGCGCGTAATGGCAATCCTCGAACACCAATCCGCCCGCGGTCAGGCGCCGGAAGCCGCCTTCGCCGAAGTACGGTCCGAAACGCTGGAGGTAGTCGCCGCGCAACTGGTCGACCGAGATGACGACGGCGAGTTTGGGCGCGGGCGGCGGGGCGGCAAACGCGGTCGCCGCACAACCCAAGAGGAGAAGAAATCGGAAACGAATCAGCATGGCAGAGAATCAGCGAGGGCTGACGCAGGCCGGGAAGCAAGCGTTGCGCCGAATGCCCGCCGGCGGCCGGATTCCTCCGCGGCCCTTGCCTCGGCGCCGTCCGCGCCCTTATCACCGGCCCGCGCATGGCATGGATTTGCGAGTGGATCGGCCGAGGGTGGCGGACGTGGTTGTCCGCCCTGCCGCCCCTTGCGCCCGCGGTCGTCGGGCCGGCCGGATTTTCGCCGGTCTGGGCGATGGCGGAAGAATCCTGCAACTTTCCCCCGCGCCCCGGGGTTGTGGGGGGGAAAGATGCTCCCCCACCCGTGCAAACCACCGAAGCCGGCCTGAAACCGGCGACCGATTTCACCACCTTCATGCGCAACTACCAGGACATGGTCTTCTCGACCGCCGCGCGCCTCACGGGCAACGACGCGCAGGCCGAGGATATTGCGCAGGAAGTGTTCCTGAAAGCCTACGAAAACTACGATCACCTCGGCACCAGCCCCACCGCCGGCGGTTGGCTCAAGACCGTCGCCACCAATCTTTCCCTCAACCACCTCTCCCGCTACCGCAACCGCTGGCGCTTTTTCTCCGAATTCAAACGCGAGGACGCCGGCGACGACCGCGATGCCCCGGAAGTCGAATTCGCCGCCCCGGATACGTTTTTCAGCGCGGTCGACGCCGACGACCGCCGGGCCGTTGTCGAAGCGGCCCTCGCCGAATTGCCCCCGCACCAACGCGTGCCGCTCGTCCTCTACCACTTCGAGGATCTGCCCTACGAAGACATCGCCAAGAAACTCGGGGTCTCCCTCGCCAAGGTGAAAACCGACATCCTCCGCGCCCGCGCCGCCCTCGCCAAGATCCTCGTCCGC
Organism: Opitutia bacterium Tous-C1TDCM; assembly: GCA_002288455.1. GTDB lineage: Bacteria > Verrucomicrobiota > Verrucomicrobiia > Opitutales > Opitutaceae > ER46. The sequence goes on along the minus strand of NEUS01000053.1, from coordinate 25,167 downwards.
CGCGGCACCGCCCACGAAAAAATCTCCCTCTGACGCCCATGACTCCCAAACCCAAATCCCCCGCCGATCTGGAGCGTCTGATCGACCGCACGTTGCGCGAACTGCCCGCGCGCCGCGCCCCGTCCTCCCTCGAGCAGCGCGTCCTCGCCGAGCTCGCCCGCCGCGCCGCCCTGCCGTGGTGGCGCAAGAGCTTCGCCCACTGGCCGCTCGCCGCCCGCGCCGTCTTCCTCGTCGTCTGCCTCGGCCTCGTGAAACTCGCCCTCATGGCCTCGGTCTGGGTCATGGCCGGTTTCGATTCCGCCCATTACCACGAAGCCTTCGCCCAACCCGTCGTCTGGCTCGAAAGCCTCCGCATTCTTTTTCACGCCGGTATCGGCTCCATCGAAGTCATCACCCGCAACATTCCGCCCCTCTGGCTCTACGGCGGCCTCGCCTTCGTCGCGACCCTCTACGCGACCCTCTTCGGCCTCGGCGCCGCCGCCTACAAACTGCTCTACGCGCAGCGCTGATCCGCCCGCCCCATGAATTCCGATTCCTCCAACTCCCTCGTCCTGCCCGTGTCGTTCCGCCAACTCCTGGTCGGCGCCGCCATCGCGGTCTGCTTCACGACCACCCTCGCGCTCGTCGCCCAGGAAACCCCGGCGCCGGTCCCTCCGCCCGCCCAGACCAGCCCCGCCGCCGATCCCGCCGCGGAACCGCCGTTGCGCCGGCTCGACGATGTCGCCGCACCCGCCGCGCCCGCCACCCCGGAAGTCGCCCTGGAAGCCGCCCCGGAAGCGCCCAAGGCCCCGACCAAAAAGAAATCCAATCGCCGCCGCGCCGAGGCCGGCGGCGCCGTCGAAGCCCCCTTCGGCGACCACACCGTCAACGCGGGCCGTGAAATCTCCGAAGCCGTTTCCATTTTCGGCTCCACCCGCGTCGAAGGCAAAGTCCGCAGCGACGCCGTCTCCATCCTCGGCTCCACCTCCGTCGGCCCGGAAGGCGCAGTCGGCGGCGCCGCCGTCGCCGTCCTCGGCAAACTCGATGTCCAGGGCAAGGTCGGCGAGGAAGCCGTCTCCGTCCTCGGCGGCATTACCCTCAACGGCCATGTCGGCGGCGAAGTCGTCTCCGTCCTCGGCAACATCGACCTCGGCCCCAAGGCCGTCGTCGACGGCGATCTCGTCATCGTCGGCGGCCGGCTCACCAAACATCCCGACGCCGTCGTCCGCGGCAACGAGGTCAAAGTCCCCTTCCCCGGCCATTTCGGCGACGTCGAATGGATCGTGACTTGGTTCAACCAATGCCTGATGCGCGCCCGGCCCCTCGCCTTCGGCGCCAATCTCGGCTGGGCCTGGCTCGTCGCGTTCGGCTTCCTCGGGTTCTACGCGCTGCTCGCGTTGCTCTTCCCGAAACCCCTCGAGCGCTGCGTCTCCACCTTTGAAACCCGCCCGGGCTACTCGCTCCTCGCCTCCATCCTCACCACATTCCTCGCCCCGGTCGCCGTCGTCCTGCTGGCAGTAACCGTCGTCGGCATCGTCGTGGTCCCGTTTGCCGGCGCCGGGCTCTTCGCCGCCAGCCTCTTCGGCAAAGCCGTCATGCTCGCCTGGATCGGTCGCCGCCTCACCGGCCTCGCCGGCCCCGGCCCGCTGCGCCACCCGGTCTTCGCCGTGCTCATCGGCGGCCTGATCGTGATGCTGCTCTACACGCTCTGGGGTTCGTTCTTGCTCTACAAACTCCTCGGCTGGCTCGGCGTCGGGGTGACGCTCTACACGCTCCTGCTCGTCCTGCAGCGCGAGAAACCCGCCCCCGCCGGCCCGACCGGCGAGAGCGGCCCCGCCGCGCCGGCCCCGCTGGTCCCGCCCTTCGTCCCGTCGCCGGCCCCGATGGTGGCCCCGGTTGACGTGGCTCCGGCCCCCGTCGCTCCGACCGCCTTCGTCAGCGGTTTCACGGCCGCCGCCGCCGTCACGCCCGATCCGATCGTCGTCGCCGCGCCGCCGGTCGTCCTCGACCCTCCCGTGGGACCGGCCGCCGTGCCGCCGTCGTTGCCGGCCACCGAAATCGCCGCGCCGCCGCCCGTCGCTTCCTCCGGCTTTGTCGGTTCCGGCAGCTCCTCCCTCCCGCCGCCGCCGGCCCCGGCCGCGCCCGTCCCCGCCGCCGCGGCCCCCGTCCCGCCGCCGGTCACTCCGGTGCCCCCTCCCGTCGCCGCCGTGCCGCCGCCGGTCGCCGCGCTACCGGCGGCCGTGGCGGCCACGCTGCCCCGGGCCTCGTTCTGGATCCGGATGGGCGCGCTACTGATCGACGCCATTCTCGTCGGTGTGCTCACCGGCATGGCTTCGGGCATGCTCCCGCGTTTCCTGCAGTTCGGCGACGGCCCTCAGCCGTTCCTGGTCGCGCTCGCCCTCTACGGCGCCGTCTTCTGGAAACTGCGCGGCACTACCATCGGCGGCATCATCTGCGGTCTCCGCGTCGTCCGCCTCGACGGCCGCGAATTCGATTGGCCCACCGTTGTCGTCCGCGCCCTGAGTTGCTTCCTCTCCCTCATGGTCGGCGGCCTCGGCTTCATCTGGATCGCGATCGATTCCGACCGCCAGGGCTGGCACGACAAAATCGCCGGCACCACCGTCGTGCGCGTCCCCAAGGGCACCTCGCTGATGTGAGCGCCGGAGCGGAAACTTAAGCCGCCTCGGCGAGCTCCGGCCCGGCCCTTGCCGGGGCTCGGTCTTTCGCCTTTCAACTTCCAGCTTTCAACCGCCCGCCCCGGACGCCCGCCCTGCCTTTTCGTTTGCCGGTGCCCGCGCTTGTCGCCTACAGCCTCCCGCGCATGGCCAAGCCACTCGTCGGAATCATCATGGGCAGCACATCGGACTGGGAAACGATGCAGCATGCCGCCGCGCAACTCGACGCCATCGGCGTCCCCTATGAGAAACGCGTCGTCTCCGCCCATCGCACCCCGAAGTTGATGGTCAGCTACGCCGAATCCGCCGCCCGCCGCGGCCTCAAGGTCATCATCGCCGGCGCCGGCGGCGCCGCCCATTTGCCCGGCATGACCGCCTCGCTCACCCCGTTGCCCGTCCTCGGCGTGCCCGTCGAATCCCACGCCCTCAAGGGCATGGATTCCCTCCTTTCCATCGTGCAGATGCCCGGCGGCGTCCCCGTCGGCACCTTCGCCATCGGCAAAGCCGGCGCCATCAACGCCGCCCTTTTCGCCACTTCGATTCTCGCCTTGTCCGACGCGAAAATCGCCCGCGCCTGGCAAACCTTCCGCGCCGCCCAAACCGCCAAGGTCCTCCAAGCCAAACTGCCCTGACCGGTCTCCGGTTTCCGAATTCCGGTTTCCGGTTTCCGGTTTTATCCACCCATGCTTCCTCCCGGCAAAACCCTCGGCATCCTCGGCGGCGGCCAACTCGGCCGCATGCTCGGCCAAGCCGCCCAATCCCTCGGCTACCGGGTCCACGTCTTCGAACCCGCCGCCCGCTGCCCCGCCGGCGCCGTCGCGAACCGCGAGGTCAACGCCCCCTACGAGGATCTCGCCGCGCTCACCGACTTCGCCCGCAGCTGCGATGTCGTGACCTACGAATTCGAAAACATCCCGTCGGCCCCGCTCGCCGCGATCGCCCCGCTCGTCCCCCTGCACCCGACCGCCGCCGTTTTGCACATCTGCCAAAACCGGCAGCGCGAAAAAGCCTGGCTCCGCGCGAACCAATTTCCCCACGTCCGCTACGCCGAGGCCCTCGACGGCGAGATCGCCCCCGCCGTCGCCGCCGTCGGTCTCCCCTGCGTCGTGAAAACCGCCGACTTCGGCTACGACGGCAAAGGCCAGATGAAACTGGCGACCGCCGCCGACCTTGAAAAAGCGTCGGCGATTTTCCGCGGCCGCCGCTGCGTCGTCGAACGCTGGGTCGAATTCACCGCCGAAGTTTCGGTCGTCGTCGCCCGCTCCGCCGCCGGCGAGACGCGCGCCTTCCCCGTCGCCGAAAACATCCACACGCACCACATCCTCGATTTCTCCCTCGTCCCCGCGCGGATCGCCCCGCCGGTCGCCGCCGCCGCCGAAACCCTCGCCGCCGCCATCGCCGACCGCCTCGGCCTCGTCGGCCTGCTCGCCGTCGAACTCTTCGTCGCCGCCGACGGCGAAATCCTCGTCAACGAACTCGCCCCCCGCCCCCACAACAGCGGCCACTGGTCCCTCGAGGGCTGCGAAACCAGCCAGTTCGAACAGCACGTCCGCGCCGTCTGCGGCCTGCCCCTCGGCGGCGTCGCCGTCCGCGAACCTTCCGTGATGGTGAATATCCTCGGCGACGCGTGGCGTTGGCGCGACGGCGCCGTCGCCGGCGAGCCCGCCTGGACCGAGGTCCTCCGCGAACCCCGCACCAAGCTCCACCTCTACGGCAAAGCCGAGCCCCGCCCCGGCCGCAAAATGGGCCACTTCACCGTGCGCGACACCACCGTCGGCGCCGCCCTCGCCCGCGCCCAAGCCCTCAAAGCCCGGCTCTGAGCCCGGGCAGTTGAAAGGTGAAAGGTGAAGGTTGAAAGACCGGACCGCCTGATCCGCGCCCATCGGTGTAATCTGTGATTCCAGTCCGAAAGCCCGGGGCGATTGCTATCGGTCTTCGTCCCCGCCCGCCGGCGCGTTGATGGCGCCTTCGGCTCCGGGCTTTCAACTTTCAACCTTCAGCTTTCAACCGCGCGGGCGCCTCCGCCCGCGCCCGCCACGCCGCCACTTCCGCCGGTGTATCCAGATCCAAGGACAGCTCCGGCAAATCGACCGCCGCGACTTCCGCCTCGGGTCCGTTCAGCAGCGCCCGCGCGCCCGCCTCGCCGGTGAGATTGGTCAACGTCGCGAAATGCGTCCGCCCGAACAGCGCCGGCGCCCCGCGGCGCCCCGCATAGCGCGCCGCCACGATGCTGCGGCCCGTCGCCCGCTGCGCCGCCGCCAGCGCCGCGATCGTCTCCGGCCCGAAAGCCGGCTGGTCGCACAACGCCACCAGCGCCCCGTCCAGCCCGCGGGAAAACTGCGTCAGCGTCCGCACGCCCGCGCGGATCGACGCCGCCATCCCTTCGCTCCATTCGGGATTCTCCGCCACGAGCACCGGCAGTTTCGCCAGCACCGGCCGGATCCGCTCCGCCTGCGCGCCCAGCACCACGACCACCGGCCAGGCCGGCGACGCCATCGCCGCCTCCACCGCGCGCACCAGCAGCGGCCGGCCGTCGAGTTCCAGCAATTGCTTCGGCTCGCCCATCCGCGTCGACGCCCCCGCCGCCAAAATCACCGCGCCGAAACGGTACCGCTCCGGCCGCCCCGCGATGTCCGCCGCGTCAGCCATGGATCGGGCGCGTCCGCTCGCGCAGCGGCCGCGCGTCGCGGCCCGCGAGAAAAGCCTGCATCTCCGCCAGCATCGCCAGCGCCACCTGCTCCGGCGCATCCGCGCCCAGATCCAGCCCCACCGGCGCATGCAGCCGGCCGCGCTGCGCGGGCGTGATCTCCGCCCCCGCCGCCGCCAGGTCCGCCAGGATTTTCTCCGCCCGCTTCTTCGGCCCGAGCAACCCGACGTACGCCGCCGGTCCCGCCAGCAGGTCCCGCAAAATCGGCCCGTCGTGCACGTAGTGGTGCGTCATCACGACCGCCAGCGTGCCCGCGTCCGGCGCGACCCGTCCGACCAGCGTATCCGAACTTCCCGATACAACCCGCGCCGCCGGAAAACGCGCCGCCGTCGCGAACGCCGCGCGCGGATCCGCCACCGTCGCGACCCACCCGAGTTCCTGCGCCAGCCGCACCAGCGGCTGCGCGTCGTCGCCCGCCCCGAACACCGCCAGCGCCGTCGGCGGCGCCACGGTCTCGGACCGCACGCCCGGCCCGGACTCCGTCCCGTCCGCCAGCCGCGTGCCCCGGGCCGCGCCCGCGCCGTAGGTCACCGCCAGCCAGGTCGGCCGCCGCGCCGCAAAATTGTCCCGGAGCGCTTCCGCCCACGCCGGCCGCACCGGCACGTTTTCCAGCAGCACGCGCACCACCCCGTGGCAGCCCAGCCCCACGCCCCAGACCAGATCGTTTTCCGAAGTCGTGTCGTACACCGCGACCTCCGGCTCCCCGCTCGCCGCCACCCGCCGCGCCCGCGCCAGCACGTCTTCCTCCAGGCACCCGCCGCTGATCGAGCCGATCCTGCCGCCGTCCGCGCGCACCAGCAGCCGCGCGCCGGGCCGGCGGTACGAGGAGCCTTCCGCCGTCACCAAGGTCGCCAGCACGCTCGGCCCGCAATCGTCCCGGCAGAGCGCGGCGACGATGGCTTGGATCTCTTTCATGGCAGGGCCCGGAAATCCGTCCCTTCCGTACCCAAAAAGCAAGCACCGGGGCGGCCCAGGACCCGGAAACCGGTTTCTGCACCGCTCCGGGACCGATCGAGTTCACCGCTCTGCCGGCCCGGATAAGGGCTTGCCTATGACACGGACGTTTCACTCTTGTAACATTAAGCAAATGCGGCCGCATGCCGCGTGGGCTGACTACCACACCAAGCACACAACACACTGATACTACTATGAACCTCCGCACGCGGAAATTGAAAGCAGCGCTCGCCCTCGCGGGCTCCGGCGCCGCTCTGTTCGCCTCCTCGGCCTCGGCGCAGACCGCCCCGGCTGCCGGCGCTCCGGTCCAGAAAATGGAAAAGTTCACGGTCACCGGCTCGTACATCCCGACGACCGAGACCGCCTTCAGCGCCGGCATCTCGCCGGTCGTTCGCATCGACCAGAAGGTCATCGAAGAGTCCGGCCTAACCAACACCGCCGATCTCCTCCAGAAGATCACCGTCTCCAACGGCGGCTCCGTCCCGATCTCCAACAACGCCACCGGCTTCACGCCCGCCGCGTCCTCCATCTCCCTCCGCGGCCTCGGCGCCGAAGCGACCCTCGTCCTCATCAACGGCCGCCGCGTTGCCAGCTATCCCGTCGGCAACGGCGGCACCACCGCCTTCGTCGATCTCAACTCCATCCCGCTCGCGGCCGTGGATACGATCGAAGTCCTCAAGGACGGCGCTTCCGCCATTTACGGCGCCGACGCCGTCGCCGGCGTCGTGAACATCAAGATGAAGAAGGGCCTCGATGGCACGCAGGTGATGCTCAACTACGGCAACACCACGACGAAAGATTCCTCGGAGTTCACCGCTTCGATGATCACGGGCGTCCAGACCGACAAGGCCAGCGCCCTCATCGGCTTCAATTACTTCAAGAAGAACGCGATCTTCAATTCGGACCGCAAGTACTCCGAGATCCCGCCGTTCCTCAGCTCGAACTCCAGCCCGCTGAACCTCCAGATCACCCGCGCCGTGGCCCTGGCCGCCGGCGTTCCGGCCAGCTCGCTGCCCGCCGCCGGCACTTCGTTCTTCGCGGCGTCCCCCTCGGCCACGAGCAACAACGGCACCACGCCCGCCACCGGTTTCCGTTACACGGCCGGCCGCTCGTCCGCCTTCAACTTCAACGAATTCTCGATGTCGTATCCGCGGCGCGACAACCGCGGCCTGTTCGCCTATGCCGATCGCAAGATCCTCGGCACGGACAACCTGTTCGCCTACGTCGACCTGAACTACCAGAACGCCGCCACCGAGAACCAGCTCGCCCCCTCCGCCACCGGCAACTTCTCCGGCTCCGGCACCGAGCTCGTCATCCCGGCCCGCACCGCCAACCCGCTGCCCGGCCCCGACGGCCGCACGCGCGTCGCCGCCGCCGGCGCCTTCAATCCGTTCAATCCTTTCAACCAGGACATCACCGGCGGCACCCGCGCCCGCTTGGCCGAGTTCGGCAACCGCATCTACCGGAACCAGACCGACGCGATGCTCATCACCGCCGGTCTCCGCGGCGAAAATATCGCCGGCAAGTGGAACTTCGACTCGGGCTACACCCACTCGTCGATCCGCGACACCTCGCGCAACACGCTCGTCTCGTCCAGCCGGTTCAACCGCCTGCTCAACGCCAACGACTCGTTCTTCCGCCCGGGCAGCGCCGATTACCTCGGCACCACGACGCCGTATAATCCGTTCGGATACTACAAAGTCTCCATCCCGAACAACGCCCGCATCGTCGAGGCCGGCAAAATCACCGTGAAGGACGTCAACGAGTCCAAGCTCAACGCCTTCAACGCCGTCGTCTCCACCGGCGACCTCCTCACCGTGCCCGCCGGCAGCGTCGGCTTCGCGGTCGGTGCCGATGTCCGCCACGAGCAGCTGAACCAGTTCCCCGATCCCTTCGCCGCCACCGGCGACCTCATCGGCAGCTCCCCCACCGCCACCACCCGCGGCCACCGCAAGGTCTGGGGCGCCTTCACCGAAGCCAACGTTCCCGTCGTCAAGAACGCCCCCGGCTTCTACGACCTCAGCTCCACCCTCGCCGTCCGCCATGAGAATTTCATGACCGAAAAGCAGAAGACCACGGTCCCGAAGGTCGGCCTCCGCTGGCAGCCCGTCGACCAGAGCCTCACCGTCCGCGCCTCCTGGTCCAAGGGCTTCCGCCAGCCTTCGCTGTACGAGCTCTACTCCTCGCCCACCTCCGGCCTCACGCCGATCATCAATCCGATCACGCGCACCAATGAGCCCGAGCAGGACGTCACCGTCGCCGGCAACCGCCGCCTCCAGCCGGAAAAGACCAAGTACCTCAACGCCGGTATCGTCTGGTCCCCGCAGTTCGCCGCCCTCAAGGGCCTCACCCTCGGCGTCGACTACTGGGAAATCAACCGCAAGGGCACCGTCACGAACAACTACCAGGACACCGTCAACCGCGCCTTCGGCCGCATCCCCGGCGGCGCCGCCGGTTCCGCCTCGGGCGGCCTCCTCCCGGGCGAAAGCGTCACGCTCTTCCCCGACGGCACCATCCGCGTCGTGAACTCCGTGTTCTTCAACATCGGCGAAACCAAGGTCGCCGGTTTCGACTACTCCCTGAACTACACCAAGCGCACCGACAATCTCGGCCGCTTCGAGTTCGGCACCTCCTGGAGCCAATACTCCAGCTACCTGCAGCGCACCGCCGCCGGCGGCACCTTCGCCCAGCTCGTCAACCAGCCCACTCCCGAAGGCACCGGTTCCGACAACGGCTACCTCCGCTGGAAGGGCCGCGCCCAGATCAACTGGACCTACAAGGGCGTCTCCGCCGTCCTCGGCGGCAACTACACCGACGGCTTCTGGGACATCGACGGCAACACCGGCGACACGTTCTTCGTCTCGCCGACCTGGATCTACGATCTCCAGATCTCCTACAGCCTCGGCAACAAGTTCGCGCCGTTCCTGAACAACACCAAGGTCGCCCTCGGTGCGCGCAACCTGTTCGACAAGGATCCGCCGTTCGCCTCCGGCAACGCCGGCAACTCGACCGGCTACCCGGGCTTCCTCTACAGCTCCGAAGGCCGCTTCGTGTACCTGTCGGTCACCCGCAAGTTCTAAGTCCCTGGGACGACTCGGACGGAGCCCCCGCTCCGTCCTTCGCCTTCCGGCCCGCCGCTTCACCGCGGCGGGCCTTTTTTTCGCACTCGCCCGCCCGTCCCGCCCGCGGCAAGAAACCACCCATGCTGCGCCTCGCTTTCCTGCTCGTGGCTTCCGCGCTCGTCGCCGCCGCCGCCGAAACCCCGGTCCCGTTTTCCCGCACCCTCACCGCCGAGCAAAAACAACGCCTCGGCCTCGCCGGCCTCACCGCCGCCCAACTCGCGGAACTCGACCGCACCGTCGGCGCCTACGCCCGCGGCGAAGCCGCCGTCGCCGTCGAAACCGCGGTGAAAAAAGTCGAGCAAACCGCCGCCCAAAAAATCGTCGCCGCCGAACAAAAGGCCGCCGTCGCCGCCGAATCCGCCGTCGCCGACTACAAAAAGAAACAGGAACCCGGCGTCGTTGCCCGCACCCTCGAGGTCTTCAAAAAGAAGCAGGAAGAGGACAAACGCGAACGCTTCACCGCCAAGGTCGTCGGCCCCTTTTTCGGCTGGGGCGGCGGCACCTACTTCCCCCTCGAAAACGGCCAAGTCTGGCGCCAAGTCGGCACCGAAACCAACGAATTGCCCAAAGTCGAAAGCGCCGAAATCGAAATCTACCGCTCGAACAACGGCTACTGGCGCCTCCGCTACGGCGAAAACTGGATCACCGTCAAACGGCTCCAGTAAACCCAGATTCCGCCGTTTAATTTTCACCACGAAGGCACAGAGCACACAGAGAAAAGGAGTTGGCTACAAAGGTGGCTCGAACGACTGACTCACCCCTTAGGTGAGCCCGATTCCGGAGATTTTCAGCCGGCTTGTCTCCGTGTTCTCCGTGTCTCCGTGGTCCAAAAGAGATGCGGAAAACAGCTCTCTCCGCGCCCGGTCGCGAAGTCCGCGGTTCCAACGTCCGGCATCCCCCGCGGAATCGCCGCCACGTTACATGTGGCAATCTTGTGAATTCGACATTGCAAACCGGTTAACTCGCCTAGTGTCATAACCGGTCACCACAACGCCCGCCGGTCCCTACGCCGGCGGTGGACATTGCAACACCACACACAACAAACATGAACAAACCGTCGCTGACGGCTGCCCAGGCAGCTGCTCGTCTCGGTCTGGTCGCGATGCTGGGCGCTGGCGCCCTCTCTGCCCAGACTCCCGCCCCTGCCCCCACGACCGATCCCAAGAAGGATGAAGTCCAGAAGCTCGAGAAATTCGAGGTCACCGGCTCCCGCGTGAAGCGCCTCGATGTCGAGACGCCTGCTCCCGTCATCACGATCACGAAGCAGGAAATCGATCAGTCGGGCTTCACCACCCTGGGCGATTTCGTCCAGACGCTGCCGTTCAACACCGGTTCGACGAACTCGATCGTCCAGACCGCCTCGTTCACCCGCGGCGCCGCCACCGTCAATCCCCGCGGCCTCGGCTCCAACCGGTTCCTCGTCCTCATCAATGGCCGCCGTTCCGTCAGCTACGCTCTGACCAACTCGAACAACCAGTCGGTGTTCGACTTCAACAGCATCCCCCTCGGCGCCATCGACTCCATCAGCTACCTGAAGGACGGCGCCTCCGCCATTTACGGCTCCGACGCCGTCACCGGCGTGATGGATATCAAGCTGCGCAAGAACTACACGGGCTTCGAGACCGACTTCCTCGTCGGCAACACCCTCGGCCACGACACCTTCACCAAGACCGGCAGCATCGTCGTCGGCGCCCAAGCCGCGAAGACCTCCGTCCTGATCGTCGCCAACTACGCCTCGGCCAACGACAATTTCATCCGCGACTACGACCGCTCCAAGACCACGGACTATTCGTCGCTTGCCCCCAAGGGTATCAACCAGAACAGCTCGTTCAACTACCCGGCCAACCTGAACCTCACCGCCGCCCAAGCCACGGCCGCAGGCTTCACCACGGGCGCCGGCCTCTACATCCTCAACGGCGGCCAGCCCACGGCCAACCCGCAGCGCTCGCAGTTCAGCCGCGTCACCGCGGCCCCGAACACCAACCGCTACGACTTCGCCCAAACCTACCAGCTCTTCCCGCCGTACGACTACCTGGGTGTTTACAGCTACCTCCGCCACGAGATCAGCGACAAGGTGTATGCCTTCGGCGAGATCATGTATAACCAGAACACGACGGGCTTCGCTTTCACGCCGTCCGTGATCCAGAGCATCGCCAATTCCGGCACCGGCCCGACCGGCCTGCTGAATGTTCCGCCGACCAATCCCTACAATCCCTTCGGCGTCGATCTGACCAACTTCCTCTATCGGACGAGCTTCGGTCCGGCCCGACGCTTCGACACCGAGTCCACCACCGGCAGCTACCTGATCGGCCTCGGCGGCGATCTCACTCCGGATTGGACCTGGGAAGTCGGCGCTTCGATGGCCCAGAACAACGTCGCCAGCATCTCGCGCAACCAGATCCGCGCCGTCGAACTGCAGGCCGCCCTCAACGGCACCACCCGCGCCACGGCCCTCAATCCCTTCGGCCCCTCCGACAATCCCGACCTCGTCAATCGCCTCTTCACCATCTCGAACAGCACCTACAAGACGAAGAGCGAGATGTTGGACGCCACCCTCACCGGCTCCTTCCTCAACCTCGGCGGCGGCCCCATCGGCGTCGCCGTTGGTTCCGAACTCCGCCGCGATATGATCCGCCAGGATCCCGACACCTCCGCCTATGTCGGCTCCGGCGGCGGCACGCCGTACCGCGGCGATCGCGATGTCTTCTCCGCCTACGCGGAAGTGACCCTCCCGGTCACCAAGGCCCTCGAATTCCAACTCGCCGGCCGCTACGAGGACTACAGCGACTTCGGTACCACCTCGAAGCCCAAGATCGGCGCCAAGTTCAAGCTCCCGTCCACCAAGCTCGTCGACGTCCTGCTCCGCGGCTCCTTCTCCCAGTCCTTCAAGGCGCCCGACCTCGGCCGCCTCTACACCGCCTCGACCACCGCGTTCTCCTCCACGGTTCGCCAGGACCCGAAGCGCCCGCAGGATCCGGCCACGCAGCTGCGCATCATCACCGGCGGCAATCCCAACCTGCAGCCCGAAGAAGCCGACGCGTACTACGCCGGCGCCGTGTTCGACGTGAAAGCCGTCAAGGGCCTCTCGTTCTCCATCGACTGGTTCACGTTTGAAATCGCCAACGTCATCTCCGCCCCGTCCGATGCGACGTTGCTCGCCCGCGAAGACCAATTCCCCGGCGCTGTCGTCCGCGACAACACCCAGGGCAACCCCGGTCCCATCCTCTTCGTCCGCCGCGTGCCGTTCAACGTCGCGAAGCAGTGGTACAAGGGCATGGACTTCGAAGGCAAATACGACCTCCGCAACACGAAGTTCGGCAACTTCCGCTTCCTCGTGAACGCCACGCGCACCCTCAGCGTGAAGTCGAACTCCGGCATCCCGACCGCCACCGGCGCCCTGCCGGCCAACTTCGAGAACATCGGCCTCTACAACAACCCGAAGTGGAACGGCACCGCCTCCGTCTCGTGGACCTACAAAGACTACGGCGCGGCGATGTTCCTTCGCCATATCGGCAAGTACTACAACGACGCCTACACCGTCGCCGGCTGGGGCGAAAATCCCGTCAACACGGTCAACACCAGCATCTCCTACCGCGGCTTCTGGGACACCCGCTTCACCGTCGGCGTGAACAACGTCTTCGACAAGCAACCCCCGATCAACGGCTACGAGACCTCCAGCTTCGACCAAAGCACCTACGGTAGCATCGGCCTCGGCCGCTTCGTCTACCTGCGCGTCCAGCGCGAATTCTAAGTCGGCCGCTTCGGTTCCATGCCTTCCGTGCCCCACTCGTTCCGGCGAGTGGGGCATTTTTTTTGCCCTCCGTAAACCGGCTTCCCTTCCGCCCATGTCCTGCCTGCTCCGCCTCGCCTTGCTCGCCCTCGCCGCCCTCCTCCCGCTCTCCGCCGCCCGCGCCGCCGCGGTCCCGCCGGAACTGCCCGTCGAGGATTTCTTCGGCAATCCCGCCATGGTCCAGCTCCGCTTCTCCCCCGGCGGCCGCTACCTTGCCGCCCTCGTTCCTCACGAACGCCGCATGAATCTCGTCGTGATGGACCTGCAGACCAAGGCCAAGAACCTCATCACCGCCTTCAAAGACTACAGCATCACCAGCTACCGCTGGGCCAACGACGACCGCCTCGTTATGCTCATGGACGACGACGGCGACGAAGACTACATCGCCTTCGCCATCGACCGCGACGGCAAGAACTTCGACCGCCTCGAGCGCGCCTCCGACATCGTCCGCCGCGATCCGAAAAACCCCCGCCGCGTCATCGTCTACTCCAACCCCACGATCAGCAACCGGATCGACCCCTGCTGGATGGACGTCAAAACCGGCAAACTCACGTCCATCGCCCGCAACCCCGGCAACGTCGACAGCTGGATCCTCGACCGCGCCAATGTCGCCCGCATCGGTATCGCCTCCAGCGGCCTCGATCGCTCCATCCTCTACCGCGACCGCGACGGCGACGCTTGGCGCACCCTCGCCACCTTCAAGGACGGCGAGAGCCGCTGGACCCCGCTCGCCTTCGACGGCGACAACCGCACCCTCTTCGTCGCCTCCAATATCGGCCGCAAAACCTTCGCCATCTACCGCTACGACACCGCCACGCACCGGCTCGGCGATCTCGTGTACGGCGACGACACCTACGACGTCACCGACGTCATCTGGAGCGAAACCAAACGCCGCATCGTCGGCCTCGGCTACGAAGCCGAGAAACCGAAAATCCATTGGCTCGACGAAACCTTCGCCGAACGCCAACGCATCATCGACGCCGCCCTCGCCGGCACCTTCAACCTCCAGCAGGAAGCCACCGACGACGGTTCCAAGATCGTGGTCTTCGCGCGCTCCGACCGTGAACCCGGCGTCTACTACCTCTTCGACGGCCAACGCAAAAAGATCGAGGAACTCGCCGTCGTCCGGCCGAAATTGGATCCGCAGCACCTCGCCCCGATGCAGCCGATCAAGTACCAGGCCCGCGACGGCCTGACCATCCATGGCTACCTCACCCTTCCCGTCGGCCGGACGCCGAAAAAACTGCCCCTGATCATCAATCCCCACGGCGGCCCCTTCGGCCCCCGCGACGAGTGGGGCTTCAATTCCGAAGTCCAATTGCTCGCCAACCGCGGCTTCGCCGTCCTCCAACCCAACTTCCGCGGCTCCGGCGGCTACGGCATGGAATTCGAACGCAAGGGCTACCGCCAATGGGGCCGCGCCATGCAGGACGATCTCACCGACGCCGTCCAATGGGCCGTCGCCGAAGGCATCGCCGACCCGCAACGCGTCGCCATCGTCGGCGCCAGCTACGGCGGCTACGCCGTGATGGCCGGCCTCGCCTACACCCCCGAACTCTATCGCGCCGGCGTCAACTACGTCGGCGTCACCGACCTCGTCCTGCGCGCGAAGCAGTTCCGCGTCTCCGAATTCCGCAAACAATGGATGCGGACCCGCGTCGGCGATCTCTACGAGGATGCCGATGAACTCCGGGACCGCTCGCCCGTTTTCCATGCCGAAAGGATCAAGGCCCCCGTGCTCATGGCGTACGGCCGCACCGACCCGCGCGTCACCCGCGAACACGGCGACGACATGAAAGCCGCCCTCGCCAAATACGGCAAAGCCTTCGAATTCTCCATCGAGAGCAGCGAAGGCCACGGCTTCCGCAACGAGGAGAAAAGCGTCGGCTTCTACACCGCCGTCGCCGATTTCCTCACCCGCCACCTGGCCCCCGAACGCGGCCGCGTCGAAATCGGCGAAGCCAAAGTCGTGCAACCGAAGTCCTGAGCCGCAGGGCTCAGGCAGTTGAAAGGTGAAAGTTGAAGGTTGAGAGACCCGATCCTCAACCACCCCAGGCCGGCCGAGCCCCCGCTCCGCCGGCCTCTTCATTTCCCCAACTCCAAACTCAAAAACCCAAACTCCGAACTCCGAACTCCGAACCCGGAAACCGACATGGCAAATCCTCGCGCTACGCGCGCGGATTCGCCATGTCGGTTTCCGTGCAGGCCATCGTCACCGTCCGCCATCTCTTCGTCTCCCCCGGCCACAACTACTTCGGCCGGCACGGCCAACCCGCCGGCGCACACCCCACCCTCGACGTCCCCTCCGTCCGTTGCCGCGCCGGCCAAGGCATCGAGGGCGACCGCTTCTTCGGCTACCGCCCCGACTACAACGGCCAGATCACCTTCTTCGCCTGGGAAACCCTCCTCGCCCTTCGCGCGCATTTCCGCGCCGTCGCGCTTTCCCCCGCCGTCTTCCGCCGCAATGTCGTCACCGAGGGCCTCCCGCTCCCGACCCTCGCCGGCCAACGCTTCCACCTCGGCGAAATCGAATTCGAGGGCATCGCCGAAGCCAAACCCTGCCATTGGATGGACACCGCCGCCGCCCCCGGCGCCGAAGTTTGGCTCCGCGGCCGCGGCGGCCTCCGCGCCAAGATCCTCTCCGACGGCGTCCTCCTCCCCGGCCCCGTCCGCTTCTCCGCCCCCGGCCTCCTCGACCTCCCCGCCGCCGGCTGAGCTGGTTTCTCCAACCTCTGGGCCGCTCCGGCTTGCCTCCGTGCGCTCCGTGACCAACTGCGTTTTCTGGGTTCAGCCGGTTTGTCTCTGTGTTCTCCGCGTCTCCGTGGTTCACATACGTTTTCTAGGTTCGCTGGTTCAGATGCGGCTGCAACCACGCCACCGCACCCGCCTCGTCGGCAAACGCCCCGTCGAGCTGCGCTTCGAACGCGGCGTCGAGCAGCGGCGTGAACTCCGGCCCGGGCTTCCGCCCGGCCGCGATCAAGTGCCGCCCGAGCAAGATCGGCCGCGGCGCGCGCGCCTCCAGCTCCAGCGCCCGCGCCCGCGCCGTCAGCGCGTCGATCATCGCGTGCACCTCCGGCGTCCGCAGCGGCGGCCGGCCGTCCGCATCCGCCCGCATCACCGCCGCCAATTCGTCGATCGTCGCCGGCGCCAGCCGCCGCGCCAGCCGCCGCACCGCGGCATCCGTCGGCCCGCCGGCGCCGTGATGGTGGGCCAAATGGTTCACCGTCAGCGCCGCCACCGGGTCGTCGAGCTCCAGCGGCGCGCCGAGCCGACGCAGGAATCGCCGCGCCGGTTCCGCACCCGCCGCCTCGTGCCCCGGACTCAGCCAACGCTCCCGCCCGCGTTTCTCGCCGCGGATAGTCGTCGCCGGTTTCCCGAAATCGTGCGCCAGCACCGCGAACATCAGCCGCCGCCGCGTCGCCGCCGCCGCCGCCGTCCAGTCCGCCTGCGCCGTCAGCGCATCGAGACAATGCTGCGTGTGCGCGAACACGTCGCCTTCCGGGTGCCACTCCGGCTCCTGCGGCGTGCCGCGCAGCGCGGCCACCTCGGGAAAATGGACCAGCCAGCCCGTCTCCTCCAGCACCGCCAGCCCGCGCGACGGCCGCACCGCCTTCGTCGCCCATTTTTCCCATTCACCCCAGACCCGCTCCGCCGGCAATTCCGCAAACGTATCCGCAATCCGGCGACAGAGCGCCGCCGTCTCCGGCGCGAGCGTGAAATCCAGCCGCGCCGCCAATTGGAACGCGCGCAGCACGCGCAGCGGATCCTCCGCGAACGCCGGCCCCGTGTGCCGCAGCACCCGCGCCGCCAGGTCGCGCCGCCCGCCGTGCGGGTCGATCAGTTCGCCGGTGAACGGATCGAGCGCGATCGCGTTCACCGTGAAATCCCGCCGCGCCGCCGCCTCGGCGTCGCTCAGCTCCGGGTCCGGCTCGACCGCGAAACCGCGGTGGCCGCCGCCGGTCTTCGACTCCCGCCGCGGCAGCGAAAAATCGTACTCCGCCCCGCTCGCGCGGCTGCGGACCTTGATCACGCCGAAGCTGCGGCCCACGACGTCGGTCGCCCCGAACGGCGCCAGCAAGCGGTGCAACCGCTCGAAATCCACGCCGCCCACTTCGATATCGAAATCCTTCGCCACCCCGCCGAGCAACCAGTCGCGCACCCCGCCGCCGACCAAACGCGGCCGCGCCGACCCGCGCAACGCCGCCAGCATCGCCCGCAGATCCTCCGGCAACTCAAGCTTCCCGTTCACGCGCCCCCTCTCCTTCCGCCGCCCGCCGGTGCCGCCTTTACCGCCAGTGCCCTCGCGGCAAAGTAACCTATTGGGTTACTTTGCCGCGTTGAGGCGTCGAAGGTGGACACGGCGGAGAGGCGGCGGGGCCGAACGGGTGCGGGTTTGCGGCGGCGTCAGCGGCGGCGCCACGCCTGCACGGCGACCAGCAGCCAGCCGAGCATGAAGGCGAGGCCGCCCAGCGGCGTCACCGGCCCGAGCCAACGCGGTCCGCCCAACGCAAGGCCGTAGAGCGAACCGGAAAACAGCACCGTGCCCGCCACCCACGACCACGTGATCGCCGCGACGCGCGTCTTCCCGTCCGCCCGCGCCCACGCGGCGAGGCCGAGCAACGCGACCGCATGGATCGCATGGTACCGCGCGGCCGTTTCCCAGGCCTGCGTCATGCCGCGTTCCATCAAGACGGCCTTCAAACCGTGGGCGCCCATGGCACCGAGACCGACGGCCAGCAGACCAAGCACCCCGGCGGCCAGCAACGGGCCCCGGTCGTGGGACGAAGCGGAGGACATGCCCGCGACGTTCTCACCTTCCACAGCGGTGACAAGCGCGCTGTCGGCCCCTGCCGCAGCCGCACGCGCCCGAAAACCCGTCGGTCGCGGCTCGGTTCTTTCAACTTTCGCCTTTCAACCTTCAACCGGCGGCGCCCCGCGCCGCCTTCCGCCTCAGCTTCCACGCATGCCACACCGTCGGCATCTCGCCCTGGTGCGCCGGCACCAGCAGCGCGATCGCCAGCTCCTCCACCCCGCCCACGATCAACAGCGAAATCATCGCGTGAAACGGCACCGCCGACCATTCCGCCAGCAGCGGGATGATCGACAACGCGCAACTCACCGCCCCCACCTTCGAGATCCAGGTATGGTAGCACGGCGCCCGCCCCAGCCGCACAAACCCGTACACGATCACCGCAAAAAACGCCGTCAGCCCCGCGATCACCCAGCCGAGCTCCCGCCGCATGATGTCCGGCCACAGCAGCGCGATGCCCGCGATCCCCGTGATCATCGTCAGGTAATCCGCCGCGCTGTCCAACTTCCGCCCGAAATCGGTGAACGCATTGTACCGCCGCGCGAAAAATCCGTCCAACGCATCCGTCGACAGCGACGCCGCCAGCAGCCCGATGAACCACGGCCGCGATCCCGCCACCGCCGCCATCAGCACCGCCGGCATCAGCGCGATGCGCAGCCCGCTCAGCAGATTCGGCAACGCCTTGCGGTTCATGCCGGCAGTCTCTTCACAGCGCGACCGTTGTCCACCGCGGCGCCGCGCCCTGCTCCAAAATCAACCACGCCCAGCTCGCCGGCGCCCCGCGGTTCGGCCGCGTGATGCACCCGGGATTCAGCCACCGCACCCCCGCCGGATCCGTTTCGTCCCGCGGCACGTGCGTGTGCCCGTGCAACACGAACTCCGCCCCCGCCGGCGCCCGCCGCGGCGGAATGTGCACGAGGTGGAATCGGCAGCCGCCGCGCACCAGATCCCGCGTCAACGGCCACGGGTGCTCGTCGTTGTTGCCCAGCACCACCGTCAGCGGCACGCCGAGCAATTCGAACTCCGCCAGCGTCTCCGGCGCGCACACGTCGCCCAGATGCCAGATCTCGTCCGCCGCGCGCAACCGCTCCGGCAACGTCGGCGGATATTTGTCGTGCGTGTCGGCGATCACCGCGATGCGCATGCCGCCACCGTGGCCGGCCGCGCCGCCGTTTGACAGCGTTTCTTTGCCTCCGACACTGCCCGCGCCCGCCGTGCCGCTCCGCAACCTCGCCATCGACTTCGATTCGTTCTTCGCCGCCGTCGAGCAGCAGGAACGCCCGGAACTGCGCGGCCAACCCGTCGCCATCGTCCCCGTCCTCGCCGAGACCACCGGCTGCATCGCCCTCAGCCAGGAAGCGAAAAAACTCGGCCTCAAACGCAACGCCCGCGTCGCCGAAGCCCGCCTCGCCTGCCCCGGTCTCGTCGTCGTCGAATCCCGCCCCGAGGTCTACATCGCCTACCACCGCCGTCTCCGCACCGTCATCGAAAACTGCGTGCCCGTGAAAAAAGCGCAGTCGATCGACGAACTCGAATGCGACCTCACCGCCGACTTCGGCGACCGCCCCGACCGCGCCGTCGCCCTCGCCGCCCAAATCAAAGCCCGCCTCGCCGCCGACATCGGCACCTTCGTCCGCTGCTCCATCGGCATCGGCCCGAATTGGTTTCTCGCCAAACTCGCCTCCGATATCTGCAAGCCCGACGGCGTCCTCGTCCTCGACGCAGCCGCCCTCGTTCCGCTCCTCCCCAAACTCAAACTCACCGACTTCACCGGCATCGGCGAAAACCTCGCCGTCCGCCTCCGCGATGCCGGCATCGTCTCCGCCGCCGAGCTCCATGCCGCCGACTCCGCCCGTCTCCGCGCCATCTGGGGCAGCGTCGAAGGCGCCCGCTTCCACGCCTGGCTCCACGGCGACATCCAGGAACGCGTCGCCTCGCCCACCCGCTCCATCGGCCACGGCCACGTCCTCCCGCCCGCCGCGCGCAACGAGACCGACGCCCTCGCCGTCCTCCATCGCCTCCTGCAAAAAGCCGCCATGCGCCTCCGCCGCTCCGGCCACTACGCCGGCAGCCTCCACCTCTCGCTCCGCTACGGCGACGACCTGCGCTGGGCCGACGAACGCAAATTCAACGAGACCCAGGACACGTTGCACTTCACCCACGTGCTGAACGAACTCTGGGCCGCGCGTCCCGCTTCCGTCCGCCGCCGCGCCCCGCGCCAAGTCGGCGTCCTGCTCGGCCGCCTGCTCGAGGGCGCCAACCTCACCGCCGATCTCTTCGAAGCGGAAAAAAACCGCCACCGCTCCCGCCTCTTCTCCGCCGTCGACACGCTCAACCGCACCTTCGGCAAAAACTCCGTCTACTTCGGCGGCGCCCACGGCGCCACCGGCAACGCCCCGATGCGCATCGCCTTCACCCGCATCCCGGAACCCGAACTCGAGGACATCGATCCGTCCCTCGGCCGCCGCCTCCGCCCCCGGCCCGAACCGCCCCCGGAAACATTCTCGGACTGATCTGTCGCGTCGCGCCTCGCCGCGAAAATTTCCCGTCGCGGCGATTGCCTCGCCCCAGCCGCGCCGCCACAAAACGCCCACCCCTTCCGTCCGCCCGCGCGTCCCCGCGCCCCGCGCCGCGGCCCGCCTTTTTCGCCATGCCCCTCCGCCCCGCCTCCTGCCTGCTCGCCTGCCTCGCCTGCTGCGCCGCCGTCGTCACCGCCTTCGCTGCCGCCCCCGCGCCCGGCATCGCCGCCTACCGCAAGGTCGTCCTCGACGAGAAGTTCCATGCCGAAGGCGCCACCTTCGGCGATCTCAACAACGACGGCCACGCCGACGCCGTCGCCGGCCCCTATTGGTGGGAAGGCCCCGACTTCAAAGTCCGCCACGAATACTACCCCGCCGTGCCGTGGGACCCGCTCCGCTACTCCGACAACTTCTTCGCCTTCGTCCACGACTTCAACGGCGACGGCTGGAACGACCTCTTCATCATCGGTTTTCCCGGCGTCGACGCTTCCTGGTACTTGAACCCCGGCAAATCCGGCCTCGGCTGGCGGCGCAACGTCGTCTTCTTCCCCGTCGACAACGAATCGCCCACCTTCGCGCGCTTCTTCGGCCCCGCCAAACCGCCCGTCCTCCTCTGCATGAGCCGCGGCCGCCTCGGCTACGCCACCTTCGACCCGAAGAACCCCGCCCTGCCCTGGGTCTTCCATCCCGCCTCGCCCGCCGGCCCGTATCAGCGTTTCACGCACGGCCTCGGCTGGGGCGACGTCAACGCCGACGGCCGCAACGATCTCCTCGAAAAGGACGGCTGGTGGGAACAACCCGCCGACCTCAAGGGCGACCCGGTCTGGAAACACCACCGCTTCCCGTTCTCCGGCGTCGGCGCCGCCTCCCGCGGCGGCTCCCAAATGTACGTCTATGACGTCAACGCCGACGGCAAACCCGACGTCATTGCCGCCCCCCAAGCCCACCACTTCGGCCTCGCCTGGTTCGAGCAGGTCGCCACCCCCGACGGCGCGATCTCCTTCCGCGAACATCTCATCACGTCGCGCCAGGAAAACGAAAAACTCAACGGCGTGCAATTCGGCCAACCCCACGCCGTCGAGCTCGCGGACTTCGACGGCGACGGCGTCCTCGACCTCCTCACCGGCAAACGCTGGTGGGCCCACGGCCCCACCGGCGACGTCCAGCCCAACGCCGCCCCCGTGCTCTACGCGTTCCTCCTGCGCCGCGGCCCCGGCGGCACCGCCACGTTCGTGCCTCACCTGATCGACGACACCACCGGCGTCGGCACGCAGGTCGTCGCCGCCGACGTGAATCGCGACGGCCGCCCCGACATCATCGTCGGCAACAAACGCGGCACCGCCGTCCTCCTCTCCCAGCCCGCGAAGCCGTAACCCCCGCGTCATGCCCCTCTGCCCTTTCGCCTTTCGCCTTCCGCCTTTCGCCTTTGCCGGCGCCTTTCGCCTTTCCGTTTTCCCCTTTCTTCTTTCCCCCGTCCTCGCCCAATCCCCGATCTTCGACGGCCGCACCCTGAACGGCTGGTCCGGCAATCCGCAAAGCTGGCGCGTCGAGGACGGCGCCCTCACCGGCGAAATCCCCGCCGGCCAACGTCTCGCCAAAAACGAATTCCTCTATTGGCAAGGCGAGGTCGCCGACTTCGAGCTCACCGCCGAATTCCGGATTTCCGGCGATCCTTCCGCCAACTCCGGCATCCAATTCCGGGCGCAAAAAGGCGCCGACGGCCACGCCGCCGGCTACCAGGCCGATCTTGATCTTGGCGCAACTTGGCTCGGCCGCATTTACGACGAGCACGGCCGCAAGCTCCTCGTCGAACGCGGCGACCGCGTCTCCATCGCCCCCGACGGCCGCCGCTGGAGCGAGAAGTTCGCCGAGCCCGCCGACTTCCTCGCGTTGCCGAAACCCCAAGGCCAATGGAACACCTACCGCATCCTTGCCCGCGGCCCGCATATCGAGATCTGGATCA
The DNA here is from genome assembly GCA_002288455.1 of Opitutia bacterium Tous-C1TDCM. Taxonomy (GTDB): domain Bacteria; phylum Verrucomicrobiota; class Verrucomicrobiia; order Opitutales; family Opitutaceae; genus ER46. Next base: position 2,648 of record NEUS01000053.1, on the reverse strand, counting down.
ACGGCACGCGCGTCTCCGTCCTCGACGACCACCAGACCGACGCCGCCGATTACTCCGGCCTCCTCGCCCTCCAACTCCACAGCGGCCCCGGCCCCGTCAAAGTCCAATTCCGCAATCTCCAACTTTCCCATTTCGGCAAAACCGAATTGCCTAAAGCCAAGGCCTCGGTCGCTTCCGCCTCCGCCAATTCGGAGTCGTCCATCGGCGTCACCCGCAAAAACGGCGATCCGCCCCTCCGCCGCACCCCCGGCATCGACGATCTCTCGCGCCTCAACTCGAGCCCCGTCCTCTGGCACCTCCGCGACAATCCCGCCGGACCAACTGCCGTCGCCAATCCCTCCGCCCAGAAACTCGTCGCCGGCATGAAACTCATGCACGGCTTCCAGGCCGAACTCGTCGCCGCGGAACCCGACCTCCACCAACCCGTCGCCTTCGCCTTCGACGAACGCGGCCGCATCTGGATCGCCGAAGCCCACAACTACCCCAACAAAGCTCCCGAGGGCCAAGGCAAGGACCGCATCTTGATCCTGGAGGATCGCGACGGCGACGGCGCCTTCGAAACCAAGAAGGTCTTCATCGAAAAACTGAATCTCGTCAGCGGCCTCGAGGTCGGCTTCGGCGGCATTTGGGTCGGCGCCGCCCCGCACCTCCTCTTCATTCCCGATCGCAACCGCGACGACGTCCCCGACTCCGCCCCGCAGGTCCTTCTCGACGGTTGGGGTTTCCAGGACACGCACGAAACCCTCAACAGCTTCACCTGGGGCCCCGATGGTTGGCTCTACGGCTGCCACGGCGTCTTCACCCATTCCTTCGTCGGCAAGCCCGGCACGCCGGACACCCAACGCCAAAAGATCCGCGCCGGCGTCTGGCGCTACCACCCGGTCCGCCACCAATTCGAGGTCTTCGCCCACGGCGCCAGCAACCAATGGGGCCTCGATTTCAACGCCGTCGGCCATCTCTTCATGACGCATTGCCGCAGTTTCCACGGCGGCGGCGGCACCACCTACGTCATCCGCAACGCCCACTATTGGAACCAGGCCAACAACGACTACGCCCCTTTCATCTCCAGCCGCGGTCCCGCCTTCGCCCCCGAGTTGCGCAACTTCCTCCCCGCCTCCGCCCGCTACGACAGCGGCGAAGGCGGCGCCGGCAAACCCGGCACCACCGCCGTCTACGGCGGCCACTCCCACGTCGGCACCATGATCTACCTCGGCGACAATTGGCCCGAGAACTACCGCGACCGCCTCTTCACCCACAATCTCCACGGCCACCAGATCAACCAGCAGTCCAACGTCCGCACCGGCTCCGCCTACGAGACCTTCCACGCCGGCCACGACGTCAGCTTCGTCCCCGACGCCACTTACCTCCCTGTCGATCTGCAGTACGGCCCCGACGGCGCCGTCTACGTCATCGACTGGAGCGACACCCAGCACTGCCACAACCCGCGCGATGAAATCTGGGACCGCTCCAACGGCCGCCTCTACCGCCTCTCCTGGGCTGCCACCTACAAACCCGTCAAAATCGATCTCTCCGCCCGCCCCGACGCCGAGCTCGCCGCCCTCCACACCCACCGCAGCGAATGGTTCGTCCGCACCGCGCGCCGCCTCCTGCAGGAACGCGCCGCCGCCCGCCCGCTCGATCCATCCGCCCTCGCCGCCTTGCGTCGCCAAGCTTCGGATACGTCGGCCTCCGTCCCGGACCAGCTCCGCGCCCTCTGGACCCTCCACGCCGCCGGCCGACTCGAACCCGCCGCGATCGCCGCAGCGCTCGCGCATTCCTCCGATGTCGTCCGCGGTTGGGCCGTCCAGCTCGGCACCGAAAACGCCGCCAACCCCGCCGTCTCCGTCGCCGAACTGACCCGCCTCGCGACCTCCGATCCCTCGCCGCTCGTCCGCCTTGCCGTCGCCTCCGCCGTGCCCACCTTGCCGCTCGCGCAACGCTGGCCCGTCGCCGCCGCCCTTGCGGCGCACGCCGAGGACGCCGCCGACCGCTTCCTGCCGAAAATGGTCTGGTACGCCCTCGCCCCGGCCGTGCCCGCCGACCTGCCCCGCGCCCTCGATCTCGCCGCCCGCACCCCCCTCCCCGTCGTCGCCGATTCGATCCTGTGGTTCGCCGCCCGCACCCCGGCCGGCCGCGACGCCCTCGCCGCCCGCATCGGCGCCGCGGATACGCCCGAGGCCGCCGCCGCCCGCACCCTGCGCGTGCTCGCCTTCGCCCTCGAAAGCGAAGCCGGCCTCGCCTTGCCCGCCGCGTGGCCGCAGGTCTCGGCCCGCTTCTCCGCCTCGGCCGCCGCCCCCGTCCGCGCCGCCTGGGAACAGCTCTCCGCCCTCTTCGGCGACAAATCCGTCCTCGGCCCGATCCGCGCCCGCCTCGCCGATGCCGCCGCCCCGCTCGCCGAACGCCGTCGCGCCATCGACCTGCTCCGCCGTGCCGGCGACACCGAATCCACCGCCGTCCTCATCGGCTTGCTCAAAGATCCCGCACTCCGCGGCGCCGTCATCCCGTTGCTCGCCGGCGCGCGCGACACCGCCGCCGTCGCCGCAGGCCTCATTTCCCATTTTGCCACCTTCACGCCCGCCGAACGCACCGCCGCCCTCGCCGCCCTCGCCGGCAAACCGCCCCTCGCCCTCGCTCTCCTCCGCGCCGTC
>NEUS01000052.1 GCA_002288455.1 Opitutia bacterium Tous-C1TDCM | reverse complement strand
TCGTGCCGCCGGATGGCCGCGAGGATGAGCTTCAGGTTCGCCGCCGCCGTTTCGGGCGTTGCCTGTTCCTCAAGATCGTTGGTGCCGATCAGCAGCACGATGCCCTTCGGCTGCAGCGCGAGCACGTCCTCCTGCAGGCGGATGAGCACGCCGCGCGTGGTGTCGCCGCTGATCCCGCGGTTGGCCATCTTCACACCCGGAAACGCCGCCGCCAGCGTTCCGCCCCAGCCTTGCGTGATCGAGTCGCCGAGCCAGACGAGCGCGCCGCGATCCTGCTCGAGCCGCGCCGCCCAGCCGCGCCGCCGCTCCGACCACAGGCGCTGGAACCAATCGTAACGCCGCAACGGCCCGGCGCCCGGCAGCCCTTCGTCCGTCGCGGGCAACGCGAACCGTGCCGCGGCCGGCGTCGCGCGGTCGGCCGCCCGCAGTTCGCTCGAGAAGTTGAAGGCGGCAGCCGAGACGACCGCCGCGAGCACACGATAGCACAGGGGAAAACGCATGGGGATAGGGGTTGTCCCCACGCTGCGCGGCGCCGGCCGCCATCGTCAAACGCGAAGCCCGCATGAAAACATCCCCGCCCCGCGGCCCCGCCGACAAGCCGCTTGTTTTTGCGGAACGGTTTCCGCAACCTGCCCGGCCATGCTGATCCGCCTGTTCCTCGGCGCCCTGCTGACGGTCTCCGCCGCCGCCCAAGGCGCGAATTCCCAGTTCGAAATCGCCAACCTCCGCGAGGATGTCCGCGGCCTCACCCAGCGTGTCGGCGAACTCGCCCTGCGCCTCGAACAGCTCGAACGCGAAAACGCCGAGCTCCGCCGCCAGGCCGCCGGCGCCGAACGCGCCACCGTCTCGCTGAACCAGGTCCGCGACGCCGTCGCCGACGCCACCGCCTCCCTGCGCAGCGCCATCGCCGCTTCGAAGACCGAGACGTTGCAGCAGGTCAGCGTGCAGCTCGAGAAACTCGCCAAGCAGACGAACGCCGCCCTCGACTCCGTCGCCAAGGCCCAGGCCGTGCGCCCCGCCGTGCAGACGAGTTTCAGCGAGGACTATCCCAAGGAAGGCGTCAGCTACACTGTCCAGAAAGGCGACAGCCTCGCCTCGATCGCCAAGAAGACCGGCGCCAAGGCCCAGGATATCGTCAACGCCAACAAACTCGCCGATCCCTCTCGCATTGTCGTCGGCCAAACTCTCTTCATTCCCGCAGGAAAATAACCCCCATGTCGGCAGCACCCAAATCCCGTCTCGGCCGCGGTCTCGGCGGCCTCATCGCGGCCGCCAAACCGGCCGCTCCCGCCCCGGCCGCACCCCACGCGGTTCCCGTCGCCCCCGCGCCCGCTCCGGCGCCGACCGGCTATCTTGAACTGGCCGTCCACACGATCGAGCCGAGCCCCTATCAGGCCCGCCGCGACGTGCCCGCGGAGCAATTGCAGGAACTCGCCGAGAGCATCCGCTCCGAAGGTCTGCTCCAGCCCATCGTCGTCCGCAAAGCCGGCGACAAGTACCAGCTCATCGCCGGCGAACGCCGCTGGCGCGCGTTCCAATTGCTGAAGATCAAATCGATCCCGGCCCGCATCGTCGAAGCCAGCAACGCCTCTTCCGCCGCCCTCGGCCTGATCGAAAACCTGCAGCGCGAGGGCCTCAACGCGATCGAAGAAGCCCACGGCTACGCCAGTCTCATCCGCGACTTCGACCTCACGCAGGAAAACGCCGCCGAACGCGTCGGCAAAAGCCGCGCCACCGTCGCCAACTCCCTCCGTCTCCTCTCCCTCGATCCGGATCTGCAGGGCTACGTGGCGAAAAACCTCCTCAGTGTCGGCCACGCCAAGGTGCTGCTCGGCCTCGAGGACGCCGCCCAGCGCAATCTCGTCGCCCGCCGCGTCATCGAGGAAGGCCTCAGCGTCCGCGCCACCGAGAAACTCACGCAGACCGCCCGCGCGTCCGCGCCCGCCCCGGCCGGCCCCGGCCGCGCCGCCCGCCCCGGCCTCGGCGCCAAGGACGCCGCCACCGTCTCCGGCATCGAGAAAAAGCTCACCTCGCATCTCGGCGCCCGCGTCGCCGTCCTGCACACGCCGAAGAAGGGCCGCATCGTGATCGAGTACCGCGGCAACGACGACCTCCAGCGCCTGCTCGAAAAACTAGGCGTCGAGGCGTGAGCCCGCCGCGGCCGCCTTCGCCGCCGCGGATTTGACCTTCCGCCCCGCCCGGAGAGACTGCCGCCGTTTTCCCGTATGGCCGCCCTCCCCCGCTGGCTCCTTTTGCTTTTCGCTTCCGCCGCGTTGCTCCGGGCCGCGCCGCCCGCCGCCCTCGCCGGCGCCCTCGAATACCTGCGCGACCAACGCAGCTATTCCTGGGAAATGATCAACAGCGACCCCGGCCCGGTCGCGCAGGACATCGAAACCCGCCGCGGCAAAGTCACGTACGTGGCGCAGAACTTCATCCCCAACCTGCGGGGCAAGGTTGCGCGCAACGGCGACATGTCGATCGAGCGCGAATGGGTCGACGGCCTGAAACTCACCACCATCGTCGCCGCCGACGGCCACATGGTCACGCTCACGCCCGAAGGCTGGATGAGCGATCGCGAGATCCTCACCGCCCAAGCCGAGGAGCGCCTGGGCAACCGGCCGCCGTCCTCCCGCGCCCCGTGGCTGCGGCGCGCCGACCGGCCCGACGTGCGCCGGCCGGACCAGGAACTGGTGCCGTTCCTCAAATCCAATTTGCCCGTCGAATCCAACGGCGACAGCTACACCATCAGTCTGCGCAGCCGCAACGGCGACCCGGCCCAGCCCAACGAAAACGACAGCGAGCCCGCGGTCGACGTCGTCGTCACCATGAACGTTCGCAACGGCATGATCCGCGACTACGAGGTGAAAGTCGCCGCCACCCGCCGCATCACCCGCGCCCGGCTGCCGGTCGCCGTCAGCGACCAGCGGATCGTCGTCCTGAGTTACCTGCCCGTCAGCCGCATCGATCTTCCCCCCGAGGCGGAGGCGAAACTGCAGGCCGCCCGGGCCGCCACCTCGGGCCGACCCGCGCCCTGACGGGGCCGCGCGGATCCCGGCCGCGGCGCGCTCAGCGTTTCGTTACCAGCACCGTCATCGGCTGCGCCGGCAACACCGTGCCCGCCGCCACGGGGAAACCGCGCAAAAACTCCGCCGCCCCCAGCATGCGCCCGCCGGCCCGTTGCAACCGCCGCAGCCGCACCACCCCGTCGCCCGCCGCCACTAGCAGGCAGACGGCGTCGGCGCCGAGGACCGTGCCCGGGGCCGCCCCGGCCGGCGCGCCCGGCACCGCGTCGGCCAGCCCGAGCTTGACCGGCTGGCCGTCCAGCACCGTGACGCATCCGGGCCACGGATACAGGCCGTTGATCCGCGCCGCCAGCGTCGCGGCCGGCGCCGTCCAGTCGAGGAGTCCGTCCTCCTTGCCGAGTTTGCGGCAATAGGTCGCGACCGCCTCGTCCTGCGGCACCGGCGCGAGCGTCCCGGCCGCCAGCGCCGGCAATCCCCGCGCCACCAGCGGCACGCAGGCCGCGCCGAGTTTGGCCTCGATGTCCGCCGCCGTGTCGAGCGGTCCGATCGGCACGCGCTCGCAATCCGCGACCGGCCCGGCGTCCAGCCGGCGCACGATCCGCATCAGCGTGACGCCGGTTTCCGTTTCCCCGGCAGTGATCGCCGCCTGGATCGGGGATGCGCCGCGGTACTTCGGCAGCAACGAGGTGTGGAGATTGAGCATGCCGAGCGCGGGCACGCCCATGAAATCCTCTTTCAAAATATGCCCGTAGGCCATCACCAGCCCGAGGTCGGGCCGCAGCGCCGCCAATTCGTCCCGGACGGCTTCCGTCAATTTCTCCGGCTGGAGCACGGGCAAACCCCGCGCCAGCGCCCAGACTTTGATCGCGTTGGCCTGCACCTTCTGGCCCCGGCCTACCGGCCGGTCGGGTTGTGTGAAAACCCCGACGATTTCAAACTGGGTCCGCCCCTCTGCTGCAAACCACTGGAGAAGATCGAGCGCGATTGCATCCGAGCCGAGGAAAACAACTCTCAGAGGTGCGTTCATGATTTGGAACCGGCCATCATCGCGGCAGTGCCGAGCCTTGGGTTAATCCCCCTGCCGATGTCGTTTTGTTTTTTCATGCGCAGCGTTGCCGGAGCCTGCCGGTTTACGTCCGCCCTCCGCCGGTTCCAAGCACTTCTTGGACTGCTCGCCGCGATCTGCCTTCCGGCCGCCGCGGCAGCTGCCCCCGCGGCCGTCCTGCGCGTCGGTTTCGAGCAGGGCGCCGAGCCGATGTCGTTCGCGGATGCCGCCGGCAAGCCCGCCGGCTTCAGCGTCGATCTCGTCAACGCGATCGCCGCGGAAATGAATCTCACCGTCGTACCCGTGCTCGGGCCTTGGGACGTGATATTCGGCCGCTTCAAGGCGGGCGAAATCGACGTGCTCGCCAGCCTCGCCTACACCCCGGAGCGCGACGCCTACATCGATTTTTCCGTCAGCCACCTGCGCCTCGAAGGCCGCGTGTTTGTGCGCCGGGACGAGACCCGGCTCCGCACGATCGCGGATCTCGGGGCCCTGCGGCTCGGCGTCCAACCCCAGAGTTTCTCCCACGAGTACCTGCGCCGCCGCGGCCTCGACGCCGAACTCGTGGCCGTCGCGACTCTGCCCGAGGCCCTGCGCAGCCTGGCCGAAAACCGCAGCGACGCCGTCCTCGCCGTCGGTCTCGTCGGCCAACACATCATCCGGCGCGAGCAAATGGCCGGCATCGTCGCCAGCCCCTTGCCGCTGCCCGACTTCGAATTCCGGCTCCACATGGGCGTCCCGGCCGGCGCCGCCGCCCACCTTGCGTTGCTGAACGAAGGACTGGCGCGTATCCGCCAAAACGGCACCTACGACCGCATCCACGGCCGCTGGCTCGGCCCCCTGGAATCGCGGCCGCTGCGCCTCTCGGATGTCCGCCGCTTCCTGCCGTGGACGCTGGTGCTGGTCGCCGCGGTCGCGATGGCGTTCCTCTGGCAACGCCGCCTGCTGCGCCGGTTGGCCCGCCAAAAAGCGCGCCTGGCCGAAAGCGAGGAACGGCTCCGCCATGTGCTCGAAGGCAGCGAAGACGGTTTCTGGGATTGGGACATCCGCGCCGGCCGGATCGAGCGCAGCGAACGCTGGGCCGCCATGCTCGGCTACCGCGTCGCCGAGATCGACCCCAGCATCGCCGGCGGTTCCCGGCTCATCCATCCCGAGGATGCCGCCGCGTACCGCCAGTGGCAGGAGCGCATCCTCTCCGGTTCCACCGAGCGCTACGAAATCGAATACCGCATGCGCGCCAAATCGGGCGAATGGCGCTGGGTCCTCGACCGCGGCAAAGTCGTCGCGCGGGATGCCGCGGGACGGCCGCTCCGGATGGCCGGCACCCACACCGACATCGCCGAACGCAAACGCACCGAGTCCGCGCTGATCGAGAGCCAGTCCTTGCTCAAGCGCTCCGCCCAGCTGCTCCAGCAAACGCAGGCCGCGGCCCATATCGGCGGCTGGGAAACCGACCTGCGCACCGGCCGCGTCTACTGGACGTCGGAAACCTTCCGCCTCCACGAAACGACCCCCGAGGAATTCCAGCCGACCCGCGAGGCGGTCTACGAATTCTACGTGCCCGAAAGCCGCGCCCAACTCCAGGCGGCGGCCGAACGCGCCATCCGCGACGGCACCCCGTACGGCCTCGAGCTCGAATTGGTTACCGCCAAAGGCCGCCGCCTGCACGTCCACACCACGGGCATGGCGGAACGGGAAGACGGCCGGCCCGTGAAGCTCTACGGTTCCTTCCGCGACATCACGGCCGAAAAAGCCGCCCACCAGGAACGCGAGAAGATGCGTCTGAAAATGCTCGAGACCCAGAAGCTCGAAAGTCTCGGCGTCCTCGCCGGCGGCATCGCCCACGACTTCAACAATCTGCTCACCGTGATTCTCGCCAACGCGACCTTCCTCCGGTCCGAAGGTCGCGGCGACGGCGCCCTTCTGGCCCACATCGAGGCGGCCTCGCGCCGTGCCGCCGACCTCTGCCGCCAGATGCTCGCCTACGCCGGCAAGGGCAGCTTCGTCCTCGAACGCGTCGAACTTGCCGAACTCGTCCGCGACACCGCGCACCTGATCCAGGTCTCGATCGGCAAGAAGGCCCGGCTCGAGCTCGAGCTCGCCGCCGGCCTGCCCGCGGTCGAGGCCGATGTTTCCCAGCTGCGGCAGGTCCTGATGAACCTCGTGATCAACGCCGCCGAGGCCCTCGGCGACGACGCCGGCACCATCCGCATCGCCACGCGCCTCGAACGCCCGGAAACCGCGCCCCCCGCCGGCCTCGTGCAATCCTTCGATATTCCCGCCGGCGCCTGCGTGTGTCTCGAAGTTTCGGATACCGGCTGCGGCATGTCCCCGGCCACCCTGCCCCGCATCTTCGACCCGTTCTTCACGACGAAATTCGCCGGCCGCGGCCTCGGCCTGCCCGCCGTCCTCGGCATCGTCCGCTCCCACCGCGGCGCGCTCGCGGTGCAAAGCCGGCCCGGCGGCGGCTCCATTTTCCGGCTCTACCTGCCCGCCGCCCAGCCGCGCCCGGCCGCGGCCGCCGGCACCCGGAATCCGTTCGCCGGCCCGCGCGCCGAGGGCGCCGTGCTCGTCGCCGACGACGAACCCATCGTGCTCCAGACCACCGCCGCGGTCCTGCGCCACCAGGGCTTCCGCACCGTCCTGGCCGCCGACGGCAACGAAGCCGTGGCCCGTTTCCGCGAGGCCGGGGGCGATTTCTCCGCGGTGCTGCTCGATCTCACCATGCCCGGAATCGACGGCGCCGAAGCCGCCCGCGCCATCCGCGCCATCGATCCCGCCGCCCGGATTCTGGTGATGAGCGGTTTCAGCGAACAGGATGTCTTCGCCCGCCTGCGCGGCCTCGGCAACGTCACCGTGCTGCGCAAACCGTTCTCACGGGATACCCTGCTCGCCAACCTCGCCGCGCCGAAACCCTGATACGGGATCAGGCGGTTGAGCGGGCTTGATTGAGAGTTGAGAGCAAAACCATTCGGTTTCCCGGTCGTGCGCAGCGGCACCGTTTTCCGAATCCTCGGCGGATCGATCTCTCAACCTTCAACTTTCAGCTCTCAACTGCATGTTCCCGGCTGAGGCCCCGGCGCGAGTTGCGGCTCGCCTCGTCCCGGCGTTTCTGAGTCCTTCCGCCGCCGATGTCCGAGTTGCGCCACGATCCGTACGCCGCCCTGCGCGTTCGCACCTACCGCGACTATCTCGTCGGCAGTTTCTTCGCGCTCATCGGCCGCCAGGCCGTCACCGCCGTCGCGACTTGGCAGGTCTATCAATGGACCGGCTCCGCCACCGCCCTCGGGCTCGTCGGCCTCGTCAACGTTCTGCCCTTGCTCGCGCTTTCCCTGCCCGCCGGCGCGATCGCCGACCGCCACGACCGCCGCCGGCTGATCGCCGCCGGTACCGCCGTCGTCGTCGTCGTCAATGTCCTGCTCGCCGCCGCTTCCTGGTTCCACGCCGCCGTGCCTGCCTGGCCCGTGCTGCGCGCGGCCAATGCGCTTCTCGCCGCCGCCGCCGCCGTCTTCGAACGGCACGATGCCGCCGCGGCGCTGCGTTTCGACACCCCGGCCTTGCCGCTGGTTTACCTGCTCCTGCTGGTCAACGCCTGTGCCCGCATCTTGATCTGGCCCGCGCGGTCCAGCATCACGCCGCTGCTGGTCCCGACGCCTTTGCTGGGCAACGCGATCACCTGGAACACGAGCGCGTTCGAGATCGCCACCGTGGCGGGACCGGCCCTCGGCGGCTTCCTGATCGCCGCCGCCGGCATCCCTTCCGTGTATGCGCTCGGGGCCGGTCTCGAATTTTGGTTTCTGCTCTCGCTCCGCCGGATCGTCTACTTCCAGCCGCCCGTCCCCTCCGCCCACGCCGGCCGGCGTTCGTGGCGCGAAGTTCTCGCCGGCGCCGAATTCATCTGGCGCAAGAAAGTCATTCTGGGCGCCAGCTCGCTCGACCTCTTCGCCGTGCTGCTCGGCGGTGCCATGGCGTTGATTCCCATCTATGCCGATCGGATTCTCCACGTGGGGCCCGTGGGTTTCGGCTGGCTCCGCGCCGCGCCTTCGCTGGGCGCCTTTGCCATGGCGATGTGGCTGGCGCACCGCGCGCCGCTCGCCCGGCCCGGCCTCACCTTGCTCTGGTCCGTCGCCGGCTTCGGCGCCGCCATCGTCGTCTTCGGGATCTCCACGTCCTTCTGGCTGTCCCTCGCCGCCCTGTTTCTCACCGGCGCCTTCGACAACGTCAGCGTCGTCGTGCGCCAATCCCTCGTGCAACTACTGACGCCCGATTCGCTCCGCGGCCGCGTCACCGCCGTGAACCAGATCTTCATCGGCTCCTCGAACGAGATCGGCGCCCTGCGCGCCGGCCTGATGTCCGCCCTCGTCGGTCCCGTCGGCGCCGTTGTCTGGGGCGGCCTCGGCACCCTCGCGGTCGCCGCCGCCATCGCCCGCGCCGTGCCCGGCCTGCGCCGCCTGCCGCCGCTTTCCGACCTGCGGCCTGAGGCCTAGGGACCGCCGGCGGCCGCGCGGCGATTTTTGTTTAGACTTCGCCACCGGGGCCCGCCTTGCTCAGCGCGGACATGGCAGAGAACCAGACCCGCAAGACGTTCTTCATCCTCGCGCTGGCTTCCAGCCTGGTCGCTGCTCTCATCGCGGTGGTCGTGAAGGTCGTGACCGACGACGAATTGCGCGAACGCCTCGGCGACACGTACTACGTGATGACGCTGGCGATCATCGGGTGCGTGCTGCTCGTGCTCGCGGGCTACGTCTGGGACCGCACCACCATGCAGCGCCTGAAAACGCTGCGCATCGCCGTCCCCGAATCCGCCCAGGAAGCCGGCTCGGGCGAACCCGACCACGACGAAATCATCGGCCTCGCCCGCAACATCGAACGCATGGCGCAGGCTCTCCAGAAAACCGAGGCCAGCTACCGCGGTATCGTCGAGGACCAGGTCGACTTGATCTGCCGCTACCGGCTCGACGGCACCCTCACCTTCGTCAACAGCGCCTACGCCGAGGCCTTCGGCCGCAAGCGCAACGAACTGATGGGCCAGCCGTTCCCCCTCTTCGTCCAGGGCGCCGCCATCGCCGACCAACCCTACACCTTCGAACGCGAACTCGACCTCGCGAACAACCAGCGCCGTTGGCTGATGTGGACGCAGCGCCCGATCAAGGACGACGCCGGCAACACCCTCGAATTCCAGGCCGTCGGGCACGACATCACCCTCCGCAAGGAAGCCGAAGCCGCCCTCCTCCACGCCAAGGACGCCGCCGAAGCCGCCGACCGCGCCAAGAGCGAATTCCTCGCCATCGTCAGCCACGAGATCCGCACCCCGATCAACGGCGTCATCGGCTTCGCGCAGATCCTCGCCGATTCCCCGCTTTCCCCGGAGCAACGCGAACAGGTCGCCATCATCAAATCGAGCGGCCAGGCCCTCGAGAAACTCATCGCCGACATCCTCGATCTTTCGAAGATCGAAGCCGGCAAGATCGAGATCGAGTCCGCGCCGTTCGGTCTCCACCGCGCCATCGAGGAAGTGATCGCCTTCTTTCAGCCCCGCGCCCGCGCCGCCGCCCTGAATCTCATCGCCAACATCGACTCCGACGTGCCGGCGATCGTGAACAGCGACGAATCCCGCCTGCGCCAGATTCTCACCAACCTCATCGGCAACGCGCTCAAGTTCACCGAACGCGGCAGCATCACGATCCACGTTTCCTGCATGCGCGGCGAACCCGTCAGCCAGCGCGAATCCCGCCGCGCCCTGCGCCTCTTCTTCGCCGTCACCGACACCGGCATCGGCATTCCGGCCGACAAGATCGGCAAACTCTTCAAGCCCTTCAGCCAGGTCGACACCTCGATGGAACGCCGCCGCAGCGGCACCGGCCTCGGCCTGATCATTTCGAAACGCCTCTGCGAACTCATGGGCGGCTCGATCTCCGTCGACAGCAAGCCGGGTGAAGGCACCACCTTCCGTTTCTCGCTGCTCGCCGATTACGAAAAAGGCGACACCACGGCGCCGATTCCGATCCGCCAAGGTCAGACGGCGGCCTGACCGGCGCGCGGCCGCAAGACGGTTTGCCGCTTTCGGCGGCGGGCCGATGCTCGGGCCCGCTTCGGATTCGGAAAACAAAAACGCCGTCCCCGAAGGGACGGCGTGAAAAGCGACGGCGCCGCGGGCGATTGCCCGGAAGCTCAGTAGCGGTAGTGGTCCGGCTTGTACGGACCTTCGACCGGCACTCCGAGGTACGCGGCCTGATCCTTGGTCAACACCGTGAGCTTGGCCCCGATCTTGTCGAGGTGCAGGCGGGCCACTTCCTCGTCGAGGTGCTTCGGCAGGCGGTAAACGCCGACCGCGTAGGTGTCCTTGTTCTTCCAGAGATCGATCTGGGCGAGCGTCTGGTTGGTGAAGCTGTTCGACATCACGAAGGACGGATGGCCCGTCGCGCAGCCGAGATTCACCAGGCGGCCTTCGGCCAGCAGGTAGATGTTCGTGCCGTTCGGGAACGTGTAGAGATCGTACTGCGGCTTGATGTTCGTCCGCTTGGCGTCGGATTGGTTCAGGCGGTCGACCTGGATCTCGTTGTCGAAGTGGCCGATGTTGCAGACGATCGCCTGGTCCTTCATCTGCCGCATGTGCTCCAGGGTCAGGATGTCCTTGTTGCCGGTCGTCGTGACGTAGATGTCGGCGGTGCCGAGCGTGGATTCGATGGTGTTGACCTCGAAGCCTTCCATTGCGGCCTGCAACGCGTTGATCGGGTCGATTTCGGTCACGATCACGCGCGCGCCGAAGCCGCGGAGCGAGTGCGCCGAACCCTTGCCGACGTCGCCGTAGCCGCAGACGCAGGCGACTTTGCCCGCGATCATGACGTCGGTCGCGCGCTTGAGGCCGTCGGCCAGCGACTCGCGGCAGCCGTAAAGGTTGTCGAACTTGGACTTGGTGACCGAGTCGTTGACGTTGATCGCCGGGACCCGGAGCTTGCCCTGCTCGAGCATCTGGTAGAGGCGGTGCACTCCGGTCGTCGTCTCCTCGGAGACGCCGCGCCAATCCTTCGCGATCGTCGTCCACTTGAGCGGGTCCTCTTTATGGACGCGCTTGAGCAGATTCTTGATCACCTGCTCCTCGTGGGAGGAGGAAGGCGAGTCGACCCACTTGCTGCCTTCCTCGAGTTCGCAGCCCTTGTGGATGAGCAGGGTCACGTCGCCGCCGTCGTCGACCACCATCTGCGGGCCCTTGCCGCCCGGGAAGGAAATCGCCTTCAAGGTGAGATCCCAGTATTCCTCGAGCGTCTCGCCCTTCCAGGCGAAGACCGGCGTGCCGGCCGCCGCGATCGCGGCGGCGGCATGGTCCTGGGTCGAAAAGATGTTGCACGAGGCCCAGCGCACGTTCGCGCCGAGCGCCTGCAGCGTCTCGATCAGCACCGCCGTCTGGATCGTCATGTGCAGCGAGCCGGTGACGCGGACGCCGGCGAGCGGCTGCTGCGCCCCGAACTTCTTCCGCACCGCCATCAGGCCGGGCATTTCGTGTTCGGCGATGCCGATCTCTTTGCGACCCCACTCGGCGAGCGAGAGGTCCTTGACGTGGAAATCCTGCGCGGAGGCAGCGGCGGCGGTAGACATAACGGTAATTTGGATACGGACGGGTGACGCGGAGGGACGCAGTTACTTGATCGCGGCCTTGAGGGCGGCTGCCTTGTTGGTCTGTTCCCACGGCAGTTCGGATTTGCCGAAATGGCCGTAGTTGGTGGTCGTGCGGTAAATCGGACGGAGCAGGTCGAGATTCGACACAATGTCGGCCGGCTTGAAGCTGAAGACCTTGTTCACGGCGGCGGTGATCTGCTCGTCCGACACGCCCGCGATCGCGGTACCGAAGGTCTCGACGCAAACCGAGACCGGCTTCGGGTGGCCGATGGCGTAGGCGAACTGGATCTCGGCGTGCGTGGCGAGGCCCGCGGCGACGATGTTCTTGGCGACCCAGCGGCCCATGTAGGCGGCGGAGCGGTCGACCTTCGACGGATCCTTGCCCGAGAAGGCGCCGCCGCCGTGGCGGCCCCAGCCGCCGTAGGTGTCGACGATGATCTTGCGGCCGGTGAGGCCGGAATCGCCCTGCGGTCCGCCGATGACGAAACGGCCGGTCGGGTTGATGAGATACTCGGTGTTCTTCGTCAGCATCTTCGCCGGAATCACCTTCTTGATCACGTTTTCGATCAGGTACTTTTCGATCGTCGCATGGGCGACATCGGCCGTGTGCTGCGTCGAGATCACGACGTTAACGACTTCGACCGGACGGTCGTTTTCGTAGCGGACCGAGACCTGCGACTTGGCATCCGGACGGAGCCAGGAAACCCGGCCCGACTTGCGGATCTTGGTCAGCTCGCGGCCGAGACGGTGCGCAAACATGATCGGCGTCGGCATCAGCTCGGGCGTCTCGTTGCACGCGTAGCCGAACATGATGCCCTGGTCGCCAGCGCCCTGCTCGGCGGTCTTCTTGCCTTCGGCTTTCTTCGCGTCGACACCCTGCGCGATGTCCTGCGACTGCGCGGTGAGATAGTTGTTGATGAAGACGGAGTCGGCGTGGAAGACGTCGTCGTCGTTCGTGTAGCCGATCTCGCGGATCGCATCGCGGATCACTTTGCCGAGATTGACGGCCTCCTCGATCGGCTTGGTGCGGCCCGTCTTTTTGTCCTGCAGCTTCGGAATCGTGATCTCGCCGCCGACGACGACGATATTCGATTTCACGAAGGTCTCGCAGGCGACGCGGCTGGACCGGTCGACCGCGAGGCAAGCATCAAGCACGCTGTCGGAGATCAAGTCGGCAACCTTGTCAGGATGACCTTCACCGACGGATTCAGAGGAGAAGACGAATGATTTAGCCATGGGCGGAGAAAGCCCGAAAGTGCGAGGTCAAGAATCGGCTGCAAGCAGAAACATCAACGCATGCGGATTTTGTGATGCGTAGTTTTCGCAGCACCGTCGGGGCACCAAAAAGGCGCACCCAGTGGAGTGCGCCTTGCCGCTGGCCAAGGTCGCGGTCGCGACCGGACGAGCGCTTACTTCTTCAGCGTGAACGGCACCGAATACTCGGTCGCTTCCCACTTCAGCTTCAGCGCGCCGCCGCCGGCGGCCACGCGCTCGACCGCAATCGTGAACTGGTCGACGTTCGCCGCCAGCGCGGCCTTCTTCAGGTCGACGCGGGCAAGATCGTTGGCTTCGTCGTAGATCTTCTTGAGGTCGGGACCTGCGCCCCATTGGCCGATCTGTTTGTTGACGATGAGCTTCGCGGTGCCGTCTTCCCGCGGCAGCGTCCAAAGCGTATAGGCGCCGGCCGGGATCGTCGCGCCGCCGAGCACGATCGCCTGCTGCGTGATCAGCAACGTGGCTTCGTCGGAGCCGGTCCGCCACACCTTGCCGTACGGGACGAGGCCGCCCCATACCTTGCGCACTTCGCCGGTCCGCGGGTGCTTCGCGAAGGGCCGGCCATAGACCACCGTGACGCGGTTGCCTTCGACCACGGTGCTGGTGGTTTCGTGCGGCGTCGTGCCGCCGGTCGAATTGGCGATTTTCGGCGCCGGTTGCTTCTTGGCCGGCGCGGCCGGCTGCTTGGTTTCGGTCGTCTGCGCGACCAGCGTTCCGACCGCGAGGACGGAAAGCAGGAAGAGTTTGGCCAACGGGCGGGATGAGATCATGGGACGCTGGGATTCGTGAGTTGGGGGGGTGGTCGGCCGGTCCGAAGCCGGAGGACCGTTCCGCCAACTCCGCCGGACGGGCCGGACGCTCGTGCGCCCGCCGCAGGTCGGCGAGCAAATTTCCCGCCACCGGCCGACATCGCTCCATTTTTTGCCGCCCAGGCCGATATAGGCGCAGTCTCCGGGACCGGAGGAACTTCCCTTGCCCTGCCGCCAAACATCCTAAATACAAACGCTTAATGGCTACCCCGACGCCACCAGCTGCCTCCCCCCTTTCGGGCCGGAAGATACTTGTCGTCGATGACGACCGGCTGAACGTCCGGATCTTGGGCAGCATTCTGAAGGCCGAGGGGTACACCGTGGCTGCCGCGGAGTCCGGCGAGGCCGCGCTGGAACATTACCGGACTTTCCGCCCGCATCTCGTGCTGCTCGATGTCGTGATGCCCGGGATCGACGGTCTCGAAACCTGCCGCCGCCTGCGCCGCGATTACGGCGACCAGTGCGCGCCGATCATCTTCATCACGGCGAAGAACGAGTCCGACGATGTCGTCGAGGGCCTCAACGCCGGCGGCGCGGATTATCTGCCGAAGCCCTTCAAGCCCCGCGAAGTGCTAGCCCGGATACGCTCCCACCTGCATATCCAATTGCTCGCGGAACAGCAGCAGCTGCTCGTCGCGCAGCTGAGCAACGCCAACGCCTCGAAAAACCGTTTCCTCGGGATGGCGGCCCACGACCTGCGCAATCCCCTCGCCTCGATCCGCGGCCTCGCGGAATTCCTCCGCGAAGGCGCGGTCGGCCCGCTCAACGAGGAACAGCTCGATCTCGTCGAGACGATCCACGGCGCCAGCCAGTCCATGCTGGTCCTCGTCAACGAATTGCTCGACGTCGCCACCATCGAATCCGGCGAGCTCAAGCTTTCGCTCGAAGCGCACAATCTCCCGGAGCTCGTCGGCCGCTGTATCGCACTTACGAATATGGAGGCGGCGAAGAAAAACACCCGCGTCGTGCTCGAGCCCGTGGCCGACCCCGCGGTTTTCGCCTTCGATCCCGCCAAGATGCGCCAGGTGGTCGAGAACCTGCTCAGCAACGCCGTGAAGTACTCCCCGCCGGGCTCCGTGATCACCGTGCTGGTCGAGACCGATCGCGCCGCCGGCCGGTGCCGCCTCGCCGTCCGCGACCAGGGCCCGGGCATCCCCGAAAACGAACGCGACAAGCTCTTCAAGGATTTCGGCCGTCTCTCCGTCCAACCCACCGGCGGCGAAAAAAGCACCGGCCTCGGTCTCGCCATCTGCCGCAAGATCGTCGAGGCCCACCGCGGCAACATCGCCGCCGCCAATCTCCCCGACCGCGGTTGCGAGTTCCGGGTCCTCCTTCCCCTCCACCCGCCCGCGCCATGAACTTCAACGGCATGATCATGCTCGTCGACGACGAGCCCCACATCAGGAAATACGTTTCCCTGATTCTCCGGCAGCTCGGCAACCCGACCGTCGTCCAGGCCGGCAACGGCGAGGAAGCGATCGCGGTTTACCAGCGCGAAAACCCCGACCTCGTCCTCATGGACGTCAACATGCCGCAGATGGACGGCATCGCGACGCTGAAACGGCTCAAGGAAATCGATCCCAATGCCGTAGTAATCATGCTCACGTCCCTCGCCAACCGGGAGACGATCGAACAAGCCCTCGAGCTGGGCGCCGCCAACTACATCCGCAAAGACACGCCCCGCGAGGAGATCGCCAAGTCCCTCGCCGAAACCATCGACGCCTGCTTCGACCTCGGTTGACCGGCCATGAATCCGCCTCCCTCTTCCCCCGCCGTCCCGCCCACCCCAGTCCTCACCGAGGTCCGCTACTCCCTGCCCGTGATGCTCGCGGAACTGAAGGCCGAACGCGCCGCCAGTACCTTCGCGATGGAGAAACTCGACCAGCACGAGATCGGGAAACTTTTCAAATCGAAGGTGAACCGTCGTGGAAAACCCAACAAGTAAGCTGTTCGTCGAGCGGCTCCGCCAACTGCCGCACTTCGACTACGCGCAGGAACTCGGCGGGCTCGTCCAGCGCCACGGCGCCGGCCCCCAGCTGGTCCAGGCCGTCATCGACGAAAAGTACCTGCCGAAGGACGAAGCGTGCCGGATCTGGGCCGACGCCCTCAACGTCGCCTACGTCGACCCCTTCGCCTCCGTCATCACCGAGGAAGCCATCGAACGCATCCCGATCGAGGTGGCCAAAAAGGTGAAGGCCGTCGGCCTCTATGTGCTCAACGGCGTCCTCACCGTGGCCATGGCGTACCCCGAGGACGCGGAGCTCGTGCGCCGCCTCGGCCAGATCGCCCAGACCGCGGTCAGCCCCGTGTTCGCGCTGCCCCGCGAGATCGAGGATGCCATCGCCGTCCACTACTCGACCGAGAAAGGCCTCGAGGAAAGCCTCTCCGAACTCGAACGCTCGAGCCTCTTCGACAAACCGGAAATCGCCGGCGACAAACTCGCCGCCCTCGCCGAGAACAACGCCCTTGTCCAGATCCTCGACGAAATCGTCTACTTCGCGATGCGCGAGCGCGCGACCGACATCCATATCGAGACGCAGGAGACGCAGTGCCGCATCCGCTTCCGCATCGACGGCAACCTCCGCGAAGTCCTCACCTACTCGCGCAAGCTCCACCGCGCGCTGATTTCCCGCCTCAAGATCCTCTGCAATCTCAACATCGCCGAAACCCGCTTCCCCCAGGACGGCCGTTTCTCGATGCAGGTCGGCAGCCAGGCCGCCAACTTCCGCGTCTCCACCATTCCCTCGGCCTACGGCGAAAAGGCCGTGATCCGCATCCTCGCGATGACCGGGAAGAAATCGATGCTGACCTTGGACAAGATGATGATCTCCCAGACGATTCTGCAGCCCTTCAAACGGCTGATCCAGAATCCCAACGGCATCATCTTCGTCACCGGCCCCACCGGCTCCGGCAAGACGACCACCCTCTATTCCGCGCTCCACGAGATCAACACGCCCGCGACCAACATCTCGACGATCGAGGATCCGATCGAAATCCAGCTCGACGGCGTCAACCAGACCCAGGTCAACTCCAACATCGACCTGAAGTTTTCGACCGTGCTCCGCGCCCTGATGCGCCAGGATCCGGACGTGATTCTGATCGGCGAAATCCGCGATTTGGAAACCGCCAAGATCGCCACCGAGGCCTCGCTCACCGGCCACATCGTCTTCGCCACGCTCCACACCAACACCGCGCCCCAGGCCATCGTCCGCCTGCTCGAGATCGGCGTCGAGCCGTACATGGTGGCGCCCTCCGTCATCGGCGTTCTCGCCCAGCGGCTCGCCGCCCGGATCTGCGAAGCCTGCAAGGAAGCGTACTACCCGTCGCGCGAAACCCTGCAGCGCTATTTCCTCGAGGAAGGCATCACCGAGGTTCCGTTCTTCCGCGGCCGCGGCTGCCCCGCCTGCCGCCACACCGGCTACAAGGGCCGGATCGCGTTCCACGAACTCGTGCTCATCACGGAAGAAATCCGCACCATGATCAGCGAGGGCCGGAGCGTGCAGGAAATCTCCCGCGCCGCCGCCAAAGTCGGCTACCGGCCCCTGCGTTACGACGGCCTGAAAAAAGTTCTCCTCGGTCTCACGACGATCGAGGAAATCGAGCAGAACACGTCGTTCGAATGGGCGACCTGATCCGTCCGTTCCTACCTGCGTAGCATTACTTACCGTCCGCCCGTTGCGCTGCCTACGCGATCCCCGCCACAGTGAATCCAGCAGCACTACCCATGTCCGATTCCTCCATCATCGACCCGCAGGCGATCGAGAATCTCCGTTCCCTCAATCCCGGGGATAACGACGAATTTCTGCGGGAAATCGCCGGGATCTTCCTCGAAGACACGCCCCTGCGCATCGCCGAACTCGACGAAAGCCTGGCCGCCGGGGATGTATCCAAATTCACCCGCGCCGCCCACAGCATCAAGGGCAGTTCCTCCAATCTCGGCGCCGCCGCCCTCCGCGCCGTCGCGGAAAAACTGGAACACGAAGCCCGCACCAAGGGCCTCGGCGCCGTGGCGCCTCTCGTCGATGCGATCCGGGCCGAATTCCTCCGTTCGGAAACGGAGCTGAAGCGGATTCTGGCGGAAAATCCCGCCGGTTGATTGCCTTTCGCCCCGCCGGCCGGGCAAGGGATTTTCGGGCGGGAATTCAGGGAGCGGGGATCCCGCCGTCCCTTGGACGTTGAGCTTTACGGGACGGAATTTCTGACCACGGATTTCGCGGCAATCCACGGACAACAAACTCCTCCATCCGTGCCCATCTGTGAAATCCGTGGTCCCGGTCCGAAGATTCGGGGCAATCGGGATCGGCCCACCGAACCGCAGGCGTTTTCTCAGCGGTAGAGCGCCGTCGTCGGAGCCGTCGTCAGCACGTTGTATTGGCGCATCGCCAAGCGCCACCACTCCGCCAACTCGTCGGCCGGGCAGCTCCACAGTTCGCGGTGCAGCGTGATCATGGATTCCGCGTCCATCAGCAGCGCCATTTTCTCTTTCACCGTGAAGGCCGCGGGCCCGTGCCGCAGCAGGCGCGCCCGCAACTGCGCGAACCACTCCCGCGATTCTTCCGTCTGCCGCCGCTGCCGCAGCAACGCCACGTGCAACGCGTTCACATACGGATCGAGCACCGCCTGCATCAACCCGTAGTCGGCCCGCAACGGTTCGAACGGCGACAGGTTCCGGTAACACTCCGACAGGTTCTGCTGCAACCGCTTCAACTCGTACGGCGGAAACGATTCCTCCGGGGTAAGGAAGAGCCCGAGCTTCTTCGCCCCGCGCCCGATGCCGGCCTTGCTCAGCAAAATGGAAACGGGAATCGACAGCACCAGCGGCCCGATCACCGGACTCAGCCACACGAAAAAAGTCGGCGAGATGATATAGGAGGAAATACCCCACACGAGGCCGAACGCCGTCTGCCCGCCATGCGTGATGATCGCCTCGCGCCAATCCGTGCCGTCGCCCTCGCCGCCGCGCCGCTGCGTCACCCACGATACGCCCTGCCCCAGCAGCGTGAAGAGCACGAATTTGGCGTTGAACGCCATGTTCACCGGCGCGAGGAAAACGGAAATCGCGGCCTCGCCCAGCGCGCTCAAGATCAGCCGTTTCCGGCCGCCGAATTTCAAGGCCTCTTCCGGCTGCCCCAAGGTCACGATCACGCTCACGAGCTTCGGCAGAAACAGCAGCACCATCGTCAGCACGAACAGCGTGAACGCCTGCGGCACTTCGAAGTGGTAACCGAGCAACGACGTGAATTTCGCCGGATCCATCGCGGGCGCCGCCTCCGTCGCCGTCACGTGCGTGAACACCTGGATCGTGCCGAGAATCATGAACAGCAGCCACAGCGGCGACGAGACGTAGCCCATCACGCCCATCAGCAGGTGGAAGCGATTCGCCGGCCGGAAGCCCCGCGCCGTCAGCAGCCAAGCGTGCTGCATGTTGCCCTGGCACCAGCGTCGATCGCGTTTCGCCGAATCGATCAGCGTCGGCGGTCCTTCCTCGAAAGTGCCCTCGATGTCGCCCGCCAGCCACACGCCCCAGCCCGCTTTCCGCATCAGCGCCGCCTCGACGAAATCGTGCGACAGGATCCGGCCGCCGAACGGTTCGCTGCCCGGCAGATCCGGCAGCGCGCAGTGGTCGATGAAGGGCTGCACGCGGATCACGGCGTTGTGGCCCCAGTAGTTGCCTTCGTGCTGCTGCCAATAGTTCAACCCCGCCAGAAACAGCGGGCTGTAGAGCCGGCTCGCGAACGATTGCAGGCGCGCGTAAAGCGTCTCGCCGTTCACGATCCGCGGCGCCGTCTGGATGATGCCGACCTGCGGATTCCGTTCCATCAACGCCACGAGCTGCACCAGCGCGCGGCCCGTCATGATCGAATCCGCATCGAGCACGATCATGTAGCGGTAACGCCGGCCCCAGCGGCGCAGGAAGTCCGCCACGTTGCCGGCCTTCTTGTTGA
The DNA here is from genome assembly GCA_002288455.1 of Opitutia bacterium Tous-C1TDCM. Taxonomy (GTDB): domain Bacteria; phylum Verrucomicrobiota; class Verrucomicrobiia; order Opitutales; family Opitutaceae; genus ER46. Next base: position 9,812 of record NEUS01000052.1, on the reverse strand, counting down.
TCGATTGCCGGCGCTTCCGGTAGAAAATCCGCCCGAAGCCGCCCACCTGTTTGCACAGCTCGAGCCACGCGACCTCTTCCTTGAGCCATTGGTTCGGCTGGTTCGAATCGCTCAGCACGAAGAAATCGAAGTGCTCGAGCTTCTTCGTCTCCTGCACCGACCGGTAAACCACGCGCAGCCCTTCGAAGACGCGGCTGACGTCCTCGTTGAACACCGGCATCACGATCGCCGTCGACGCCAGCGGCGCATCCTCGTCGTCCTTCACCGTGGTCGTGATCCGCGAGCTGTCCCCGCCGCGATTGATCACATAGAAACCGACGAGCGCCGTGCAGAATCCCGCCGCCACGTGCGCGAACAAAATCACGAACAGCACAAGCAGCGCGATTTCGAGCCCCTGCAGGCCGTTCCGCCAAAGCAGATCGGCCATGAACCAGGTGGCGATAGCGGTGAACGCGAAAATCCCCGAAAAAAACAGGAAACGCCGGCGGCTGAGCCGGCGCTGATCCATGGTCTCGGTAAGGAAAAGGCGCATCGCGGTCCGCGTTAACGGGTGAGGTAGAAGATCACCGCCAGCACGCCGGCGAACAGCAGCCACAGCAGCAGCGTGCGCAAAATCGGCCAACGTTCGATCCGCTCCATCGTTTCCCCCGCCGCCTCCGGGATCGGCCCGAGGTCGATCGGCCGCGGCACCATGCTCGAAACGGCCAGATCCGGCCCCGCTTCGATCACGCCCGCCCGCATCGCTTCCGCGAAATCCGCGGGAATCTGCCGCTCGTCGAGAAACGCGTACGGCCACCGCTGCGGCCCGTCCGACAGCAGCAACGCCAATCGCCCGTCGATCGCGATGCGTTCGTGCGGCTGGCCGCGCCGGTCGAGCAGGTCCGCAAACCAAAGATCCATCGCCGCCTCGATCTCGTCCGAGGCCAGCGCCGTCGGGCTGAGCGCCGGATCGACCTCGTGCCGCCGCGCCGCGCGCTCCAGCACCTGCTGGATCAGCCGGCTCTGGTGGAGCCGGTTGTGGATGCGGTGTGCGCGCAGGTAATCCTCGACGCGCACATAGGCCTCGTTCCACTGCGCCATCGTCCCGGTCTTCGGCCGGAACTCCGCCGCGAGGGACGGCTCGGCCGGGCGATAGGAATCGGATTCGCCGGCGCTCATGGCTGCCAAAGATACGACCACGTCTCCGTCAGCGCGTCCGGCCCGCGCTGCAAATGGCAGCGCAGTTCGACCGGGCGCCCGCTGCCGTCGGGCCGCACCGTGAACGCCACGCGCCACGTGCCGTTGACCGGATTTTTCTGCAGCGAAGCATGGTTGAGTTTGGCGCCTTCGCCGACCGTGACGACCTGGGCCAGGGGCGCATCGGCCTTGAGCGTCTGCAATTCCCGGCCGTCGAAATCGACCACGAAACGCTCCATGCCGGCCTCGTAGTACGCCGTCTTGCCGTGCCGCGTCGAACGCACGAAACCCGCCGGCGGCCCGAGCTGGTCGAGAAACCAATGCAGCCGGTACTCGAGTTCGATGGGCTCGCCCGGCGGCGGCAATTTTTCGGGCACCCAGAACGCGACGATATTGTCGTCGAATTCCGTCGCGGTCGGAATCTCCACCAGCCGCACCGCGCCGGCGCCCCAGTCGCCGATCGGCTCGACCCATGCGCTCGGGCGCGTGTGGTAGGAGGCTTCGAGATCCTGGTAGTGCTCGAAATCGCGGTCGCGCTGCAGCAGGCCGAAACCCCGCGGGTTGCGGTCGGCGAACGCCGCCGTGCGCACGCGCGCCGGATTGGCCAGCGGCCGCCACAGCCACTCGCCCGCGCCGTTGTGCACCAGCAGGCCGTCCGAATCGTGCACCTCGGGCCGGAAATCGCGCGTCGGCGACGTGGAATTCTCGCCGTGCCAGAACATGCTCGTGAGCGGCGCGACGCCGAAGACTTTCGGATTTTTCCGCGCGAAGATCGCCGCCTTCACGTGCATCGACGTCACCGGCCCCGGCGCGATCTCGAAACGGTAGGCCCCGGTTGCGCTCGCGCTTTCCAGCAGGGCATGCACCACGATTTTCGCGGCCCCGGCCGCCGGGCGCTCGAGCCAGAATTCGCTGAAACGCGGAAACTCTTCGGGCGTCGATTCCGCGGTGTCCAGCGCCAGGCCGCGCGCGGAAAGCCCGTAGGCGTTGCCGCGGCCGAGAAACCGGAAGTAGCTCGCGCCGGCAAACGCCCCCGCTTCGCCGAGCGGGGCGCCGGGCCCGGCCATGGGATACAGCAACCGGAAACCGGCGAACCCCATCGTCGCGGGCATCTCGCCCGGCCGGACGGAACGGTAATCGAAATACTCGCGGCGAAAAGGCACCGGCACCGCCTGCGCCCCGCGCACTTCGGCGATGTGCACCGTCTGCGCCAGCAAGAATCCGGGATGAAGAAACTGGGCTTCGAACCCGCGCCGCTCGCCCCGCCACAGCGACATCCCGTCCCTGAACGTGATTTGCCGCAGCTCGTCGTAGCTCAGCTGCCGCAGCCAAGCCGGCACTTCGCCTGCCGCCGGCACCGGCGGGGCGGCCGCCAGTGCCTGCGCCCGCGCCCGCAGGATCGCGAAATCGAACGGCTCGGCCGCTCCGATCGGTGCGCCGAGTGCGGCCAGCAAACCGAACGAGAACCACCAACGGGCCGGGCGTTTCATTTATTTGTCGAGAAAGTAGCCGCGTTGCCGATCCGAGATCGGCAGCTCCGCCCGCGCCATCACCTGCAGCAAATCTTCCCAGATCATCCGCTTCGAGCGGTTCGACGGGTTGCGCAGGATATAGCTCGGATGGTAGGTGATCATCAGCGGCCGGCCGTTGAAGTCGCGCCAGCGCCCGCGCACTTCCCCCAGCGCCTTGAACGCCCCGAACCCGATCAGCCCCTGCGCCGCCGTCGAGCCGAGCGCCACCAGCAACTCCGGCTGCACCACCTCGATCTGCGCCCGCAGGTACGGCAGGCAATAGCGCATCTCCGCCTCGGTCGGCGGCCGGTTGCCCACCTGCTCGCGTCCGTCGATCGTCGGCAGCTGCGGCCGCCAATTCATGATATTGCCGATGTAGACCTGCTCCCGCTTCAGCCCCATCGCCGAAATCATTTTCGTCAGCAACTGACCGGCCGGGCCGACAAACGGCTCGCCGGCGATCTCCTCTTCGGCCCCGGGCGCTTCGCCGACAAACATGATCTTCGCGTCGAGCGCACCGACGCCGAGCACGACCTTTTTCCCGGGCCGCACGTTTTCCCGGCATACCGGATCGGCCGCGACCCGCTGCTGCAACGCCGCCCATCGCGCCGCCTTTTCCCCTTCCGGCAACGTCACGGTCGGCGCCGGCGGCAGACTCGCCGCCGCCACGACCGGCAACATCACCGCCGGGGCCGGCGGCGGGCGCGGCGGCGCCGCGATCGGTTCCGGGGCCGCGACCCGGGCCGGGGACGTCGCCGCAGCCGGCGCGGGCACGACCGCTCCGGCGACCGCTGCCGGCGCCAAACCCGCACCTTCCTGCCGCCACGAACCCACCGCGCGATGGATCGCGACCAAGGCAGACTCGCTCACCGTCACGGTTTTCACCCCCGTCGCTTTCAGGCGCCGCAATTCGTCGATCAGGGCGGAAAGGGCTTGGCGCATCGCAGGGTCAGACAGTCCGGGTCTGGAGCAGTTTTTCGACGTGCTTGCCGAGCAAGTCGAATTCCAAATTGACGGCGTCGCCCACCGCTTTTTCCCGCAGGTTTGTCACCGCGAGCGTGTGCGGAATCAGCCAGACCGCGAACGACGTCGCGTCCGTTTCCGCGATCGTCAGCGAGATGCCGTCGATCGCGATGCTGCCCTTGTGGACAATGTAGCGCACCCCGCCGTCGGGTACCCGGATCCTGAGGAAATGGTCTTTGCCGCGCGCCTCGAACACCTCGATTTGGCCCAGCGCATCGATGTGGCCCGTCACAAAGTGCCCGCCGACCTTGCCGCCGAAACGCAGGCTGCGTTCCAGGTTCACCAACGCGCCGGCCTTCAGGTTTTGGAAATTCGTCAGCCGCCGCGTTTCCTCGAGCACGTCGAAACTCAGGATGTCCGTGCCCGCCTGCGTCGCCGTAAGGCAGCAGCCGTTGACCGCAATGCTGTCCCCCGGCGCCAAGTCGACGAGCGCCGCCCGCGCCGCCACGCGCAGCCGCCACGCTTCCGCCTGCGGCGTGAAGTCGATCACCTGCCCCGTTTCTTCCACAATGCCCGTGAACATTATGCGGCGAGCAAATCGCGAATCCGGGCCCCGCCAAGCCGCAAAGGTCCGGCGCATTTCTCCCGCCGGCGGACGCCTATCGGGAAATACCCGTCAAATACCGGGTCCGCATCGGGGTTTCCCTTGCGTACCGTTGCCAACGGTCCCTTCACGGAGCCAGTTGCCGCAGATCGACCGTAACTATTTTCGTTTTCCACACTCCCAAAAAATGTCCACGACGTGATTGCCCCCCACGAGTCCACGGTCGGTCCCAAGGTCCCGGTACGGGAGGACGCGACGGCGGCGGAACGGAAGCTGCGGCTGTTGCAGCGGGCAGGACTGTTCGGGGACGATACCAAAGGCGCCACGATCCGGCGGGCCTGCACGGTCGAGGAACTGCGCCAAGCCTACCGTTTGGTCCACGACGTGTTTCTGGAAACCGGCTTCCTGCGGCCGCAGCCTTCCGGGTTGCGCCTGCGCATCTTCGAGACGACTTCGGAGACGGCCACGTTCATCGCGGAGAAAGACGGCGACGTCGTGGGCGTCATCAGCGTGGTGGGCGATTCCCGCGACCTCGGACTCCCGTCCGACCCGCCTTTCCGCCCCGAGCTCGCCGCGCGGCGGACGGCGGGTCTGCGGCTGTGCGAACTGACCAACCAGGCCGTCGCGGAAGGCTATCGGAAATCCGCGGTGCCGACGGAGCTGATGCGTTGCGCCGTCGCCCACGCCCTGCAGGCCGGTTATCACGAGGCCATCGCCACCGTGAGTCCGAGCCACCGGGGATTCTACGAACTGCTCGGCTTCCATTCGCTCGGGTCGGAACGCAGCTATTCCGACAAACTGCACGATCCGGTGGTCGCGCTGCGCCTGAATTTCGACGAACTCCGCGCGCCGGCGCCGGAATTGACCGGCGCCGCCCGCTTCATCCGCGACTTCGCCACGGAGCGCAACCGGTACCTGGCCCAGGTAGCGGATTGGGCGAAACGGGCGCGGCGACAGTTCCTGAACGCGTTCCTGCTGGAACAGCTCTTTGTCCACGAGCGCAACTTCGTGGCGGAATGCACGCCCGAGGAACTCGAGATTCTGCGCCGGCGCTGGGGCGAGGAAATGTTCCAGGTCGTCACGGGCATCACCGACCTCGCGGATCTCGGACCTCCGGCCGACCGTCCTTCGCCGGCGGGTCCGGCCCCCGTCGGCGCCGAGCCAGCCCCCGCGGGCCCGCTCGCCCGCCTCCTGCCGTTCCAAAAACTGCGGCGCCGGTTGATCGGGCTCGCCGCCGCCGGCGTGATCGCCGCGTGGGAGTGTCCGCCTCCCGCCCGAATCGTCGGGCCGGCCCGGTCCACGTGGAGCGAGCGCGGGGACGCCTGAGTCGGTCCCCGCCCGGCCGTCCGCCTTCGTATCACGGTTCCAGATACTGGAACTTGCGTTCGTAATCCAACGCCATGCCGCTGCCGAAGGTTGCGTACGGCTCGCAGAAAACCTCCAGCGGCGCCCGGACATGGGCGGAAATCGCGGCGTGAAACCGCTCGTTCAGGCCCGGCGCCGCTTCGGCTCCCGGCTGCAGCTGGATGCGGACGCGCGCCCGCTCGGCGCCGGACACCAACCGGAAATTCGCGGTTGTCAGCTCCGCCAGCGCGGGCTCGCGGTACAGCCCTTCCTTGATCGCCTCCGGATAAACCGCCGCCGCGCCGGCCAACGCATGCTCTCCTCGCCCCTCGATCGCGACGATCGGCAGCGCCGCAATGACCGGCCACGGGAGGCCCGCCGCGGTCAATGCGGGCTGGACTTCCGGCGGCAGGGCGAGCACCCGGCCGCGGTCGCCCGTCGCATAGCGGACCAAAGGCACCCGTACGTCCTCGCCCAGCATCGTCACGAGCAAGCGCCGCTGCCGGTCGAACTCCACGTGGATCCGCCGCGGATCATACGTGAACAGCGAAGGCACCCAGTCCACGGGCCCGAACACCGCGTGCCGCAAATCGGCGCGGCGGTGCAGCAGCCGCCGGAGCGGCACGAGCACGCCCGGCGGGGGCACTTCGGAAAACAGATTGAGACCGAGTTCCGCGACACCCATCGAAGAAACGACCATGCCCGCGCCGGTTCGCCCGGCGGCGATGCCCAAAATGCCTTCGAGGTAGGCGCGGGCATTTTCCGCCAGCGGCTCTTCGCCCGCGATCACGTGGACGCGCAGGGAGCACCAATCGACGCCGCCCCGGCGGCCCGATTCCAGCACGTGTTTCAGAAAAGCCGCCTCCCCGACCAGAATGATTTGCGCGAAATGCGCCGCAAAGGCCCGCACCAGCCCCACCGCCATATCGGGCCGCACACTCGTCTCCGCCAGCGTGCACGCCAATGTCGGCACCTTCACGCCCATCGGCAGGCAGTTGATCAGGAGGGTCCGTTGCGTGCGGACGTGAAACAGGTGGTCCAGCAAGTCGTCGATCCAGGCCGTCGTCGCGGGCAACGCTTCCGCGGAAGTGAGCCCGAAGGCAAAAGTCCCCGAATGTCCGGAACTCGTCAGGACCGCACCGAGCCGGCCCGGTTCGCCGTCGACGCAGAGCTCGGCGATCGGGAATCGCCGGAAAGTGCCGCTCTTTTCCAGCACCGGCACCCGCGCAAAATCCGCCAGCGTGCGCACGGTCGCCGCCTCGACTCCCGCCTCCGCCAACATGGTGCGGTACGCCGGCACACGTGCGGCGGCCCGGCGGAACGCCGCCAAAACCCGTGCTGCGGTGTCCGGCCCCGCGGGCGATTCGGCATTCACGGCAAAAAAAAACGCGGAGTCCACGGTCGGACTCCGCGTTGAAGTTCGGCTGCGGGCGGGACTCAGACGGCCGCGCTCTGGCGCGCGCGACGGCGCAGGACGACGACGCCGACCAAGGCCGCGGCGGCGGCCATGCCGTAAGTGGACGGCTCCGGCACGGGGACAAAGTTGCCGGTGACAGGATCGTTGCTGCGCACCAGCCAGTCCGACGCCGAGGTGCTGATCACCGTGGTAAACTGCGAGAACAGATCGGCGGTGGCGCCGGGAATGAAGGTGGACGAATAGAAATTCGTGTTGAATCTCGCGGCTTCCGTACCGCCGGTAACACTGAGATAGGCCTGCGCCGTGCCGCCGGAGGAAGCGTTGAAGACGGAGATGAATTCCGTGGCGAGACCGCCGAGCGTGCCGGCATCGTTGATGAATCCGGCCGCGGAAACCGTGGAGAGAATCAGCGATCCGTCCGTCACCGAAGTGTAGGTGCTCGGACCGGTGCGGCCGAGGCTGCCGAGCAACGGATCGTAGGCCGTGTAGCCGGGATCGGTCTTGTCCTGCAAATAGAGATCGACCCGCAGGCCCACGCCGTGGATTTGCTGGAAGCCATTGGCCAGTTGGTTCACGTAGAAATCTTTTTCGCCGTAGAAGAACGTGGTTATCTGCTGGTTCTTGCCGGCCTCCGACCAGACAATGCCGCCATCGAGATCCGTGATCGAGATGATGCGGGCGATGCCCCACGAATCCTCCGGTCCGGAAGACCCGGGCTGGGCGACACCGTTGACCACCGTCGGCACGTTTTGCGCGCCGGTCGTGCCGATGGCCTGCGCGGCGTTGAGCGTGGAAACGCCACCGGCCACGGTTTGCGGGCCGGTGCCGTTGGCGCCGAATCCCGCGGCGGTGCCGGGAGCCCCCAGCGTCGGGTAAATGGTGCCCATGTCGAAATTCTGCAGATTGATCCGGAACTGGCCGGAGAACGCGTCTCCCGCCAGATGGGTCCCGAAGTTCTCCTCGTAGCGCAGGGTCAATTGGGCTTGGGCGGCCGGGGCCATGATCATGCCGGCGAGGAGCGCAGCCGCTGCGGCGACTCCGTGGTTTCCGATGCGGTGTGCCATTTTCATTTTGGTTTTTTGAGTTCGATTGCCGGCCAGGAATCTTGCCCGGCCAAACGGCGGGAGATCCGAAATTGGAATCTTTGGCCGCCAGCCAAGAAGGCTCCGGGTGCGGAACGCGCACAAGCCGGCAGCGGCCTTCGAAGCACTGATGGGGCCATCGGGTTTCGCCCGATAACTCCCCGCGGTTCGCCGGCCGCCCCGGCGTTACGGCCCGAATAACCCTTCGTCGCGGCCCGTCGGAAGGCTTTACCGCCAACCCGTTCCGGACATCTTCCTTTCCCGCTCCACCGTGGCCGACGACGCCGATATCCTCACTCCCGAAGCCGAACGCGCCCTCATCGCGCGCGCCCAAGCCGGCGACGAGCATGCCTTCGGCCTGCTGATGAAGTCCCACTACGAAGTCACCTTCCGCCTGGTCCAATCCGTCGTCCGCGACGAGCATGCCGCCCGCGATGTCTGCCAGGAAATCTGGGTGAGCGTCTGGAAGAATCTGGGCAAGTTCCGCGGCGAATCCAAGTTCTCGACTTGGCTGCACCCGGTGGCGGTCCGCCGCGCCATCGACCACCTGCGCAGCCGCAAACGCTGGTACACCAAGCTCGTGCCCTTCCTGTCCGAGGACGAAAAGGAAGGCGCCGGCGGCGAACGCCAATTCGGCGCCGCGGAAGCCGTCGATCCCACCGACCCGCGCCAGCTTTACGACCAGGCCGAAAGCAACGCCCGCTTCGAACGCGCCATCGCGTCGATCCCGCCCAAACACCGCGGCGTCCTGGCGCTGCGCGAAATCCAAGGTCTGTCCTACGACGAAATCGCGGCCGAACTCGGCATCGCCCGCGGCACCGTCATGTCCCGTCTCTTCCACGCGCGCCGCATTTTGGCGCAAAAACTCAAGGAACCGTCATGAAAAACCTGCTTCGCCTCCTCGCCCTTGCCTTCGGCTTTTGCCTGCTCGGTCCCGCTGCCGTGTCCGCCGCCCAGCCGACTTCGATCCGCGCCATTTTGATCACCGCGTCCAACGCCAAAGCCGAGTCGGACCCGCGCCTCAAGGCCTACGAAAACGAACTGCAGCGCAACCTCGTCTTCAGCTCGTTCCGCTTCGTCAACGAAGGCTCCGCGTCCGTCCCCGCCAACGGCCGCTCTACCCTCCAACTCGCCGACGGCCACTCGCTCGAACTCGAGGTCGAGAAAGGTGCCGGCGTCCGCGTCCGGGTCGTCTGGACCCATCGCGGCGCCGCCATGATGTCGACATCCCTGCCGTTGAAATCCGGCTCCCCGGCCGTCCTCGTCCGCCGCGGCGGCAAGGACGACAACGTCCCCGTCATCCTCGTTTTCGCCCGCTGAAACCGCGCCCCGAAATTTTCCGGAACTCTGCCGAATAATCCGCCGGACCGCCGCGTCGCAGCCCGCACTCCCGTGCCTCTCCCGATTTTCCAACTTCAGCTTTTGCCCGCGCCGGTCCGGCCTTCCGCGTCATGAACTGCACGCGCGCCCAAACCTCGATTTGCGCCGCCCGCGATGCCGCCTTGGCTCCGGCCGAAGCCGCGGCGCTCGCGGCCCATCTCGCCGGCTGCGCCGGTTGCCGCTCCTTCCGCCTGAATTTGGAAAACGGCCTCGCCCGCTGGCGTTCGGAATCCGCGGCCGCGCCCGTGCCGGACCCGGAAATCGAATGGCGCGAGGTCCGCCGCCGGATCCACGCCGCCCCCGCCCGCGGAGTTTTCGGAATTCCCGTTTCCTGG
>NEUS01000051.1 GCA_002288455.1 Opitutia bacterium Tous-C1TDCM | reverse complement strand
CGCCGTCGGCCGGCACGCCTTTCTGCCCGTTGCCCGCGAGCACGCGCACCTTGCCCGTCGCCGTCTCGACCGCGTGCACCTGCCGCAAATCGGCGATGAGCAATTCGCGGCCGTCCGGCGTCAACGTGATGCAGTACGGCCCCGCCGCCCGCGCGCGCGCCGCCGGCACGTTGAACCCGGGCCACGTCGTCACCTTGCCCGCGCGCACCGCCACGCGCCGCACCCGGCCGTTCCACGTGTCGCCGATGAGCACGTCGCCGTCCGGCAGCACCGCGAGGTTGTGCGGTCCGTTGAACTTCGCCGCCAGCGCGGGTCCGCCGTCGCCGGCATCGCCCGACGCCGTTTCGCCCGCCACGTGGACGAGCACGCCGTCGGCGCCGATTTTGAGCAGCCGGTTGCCCGAAACCATTTCGACGATGAAGAGGTTGCCCGCGGCATCGAAGCCGGTGCCGAACGGTTCGAGCAACTTCGCCCGCGTCGCCGGCAAGCCGCTGCCCGCTTCGGCGCCCCCGGCGACGAGTTCGACGGTCGCCGCCGGCAGCGCCGACCACGACAAGCAGAGCAAACACAACCAAGCCACCAAACGACGGGAAAGAGTCATGGGGAAAAGGGGGTGCCGTGGTCTTCGCGGATTCCGCGCCCGGCGGCAAGCCGCGCGAAATCGCCATCGCACCGGCCGAATCGAAACACCTAGGTTGGTTCGTCGTGCTGCTTCCGTTCGCCCTGCTCACCTTCGCCCTCGCCGTCCTCTGGTGGCGCGGGGAACGCCGCACCGGCCCCGCGGCGTGGACCTGGCTTGTCCTGCTGGCCTCCGCGGTCGCGGCCGGTTGGTTCCACGGCATTTTGCAACCGGTCGCCCTGCCGGGTCTGGCCTTGTTCGCGCTCGCCGCCTTCGGGGTGTTCCGTCCGCCCGCGGATCGTCGCGTCCGCCTGCTCGCCCACGTTGCTTTTGTCGGATTGGCCGCCGCGTTGATGACGCATCAATGGCCGGGCTTCGCCAATCCCCGCGTCATCCACGCCCGCTTGTTCACGCCCGACGCCCTGCCCTTCCGGCTGCATCTCAATTTCGACAAAGCCTGCCTCGGTCTTTTGATTCTGGCACTCGGTGCCCGTCTGCTCGGCGCGTGGTCCGAATTCGGCGGCATGCTGCGCCGGCTGTGGCCCGTGGCGCTCGGCACCGTCGCCGTGCTGATGGCCCTGGCCTTGGTTTCCGGATACGTCCGGTTCGCGCCGAAGCTGCCGCCGGAAACCGCCCTTTGGCTTTGGGCAAATCTCTGCTTCACCTGCGTCGCCGAGGAGGCGCTGTTCCGCGGCTACCTGCAGAACCGCCTTGCCGCGGCGTGGCAAAATCGGAGCTACGGCCCCGCGGCCGCCCTCGTCGTCGCGGCGGTCGCCTTCGGCCTGGCGCATGCCGGCGGCGGCCTCGCGTACGTCGCGCTCTCGACCCTCGCCGGCCTCGGCTACGGCTGGGCCTACTTGCGCACCGGCCGCATCGAGGCCGCGATCCTCGCGCACTTCGCGCTGAACGCCGTGCACTTCCTCGGCTTCACCTACCCCGCGCTCGCCCGGAATTGAAGAAACGGGAAACGCATTGCGCGGCCCGCGGCCCGCGTTTTCCGTTCCGCCAACATGAATGCGTTTTCCCCAGGGCGCCGCCCGTTCGTTCTCCTCGCTGCCCTCCTCCTCGCTTTGCCCTCGGCCTTCGCCGCCGCACCGGTCCCCGTTGTTCCCGTGCCCGATCCCGCGCTGCAAACCCTCGCGGCGCAGGTGCACGCATCGACCCTCGCCGCTTTCGCCGGCCGCAAGCTCCAGGCCGACCAACTCGCCGTCACCCTCGTCGACCTGCGCGATCCCGCCCGCCCGCTCCGCGGCAGCGTGCGCGGCGATATCCCGATCTACCCGGCCAGCGTGATCAAACTGTTCTACCTCGCCGCCGTGCACCGCTGGCTGGAAGACGGCAAACTCGCCGACACGCCCGAACTGCGCCGCGCCATGAAGGACATGATCGTCGATTCGTCCAACGACGCCACGCACTACCTCATCGACCTGCTCACCGGCACCACCAGCGGGCCGGAATTGCCGGAAGCGGAAATCAAAACCTGGTTCGACCGCCGCAACGCCGTGACCCGCTACTTCGCCGGCCTCGGCTACACCGAGGTCCTGGCGCACAAGAAGCCCTGGGGCGACGGCCCCTACGGCCGCGAGTCGCAGGCGATCCGGCTCTTCGACCCGAAGCGCAACATGCTCTCGACCGACGCCACCGCCCGCCTGCTCGCCGAGATCGCCGCCGGACGCTGCATCACGCCGGCCCGCAGTGCCGAGATGATGGCGCTGCTCGCCCGCGATCCCGCGACGAAGGTCGCCGATCCCGACGACCAGGCGAAGTTCTCCGGTCCCGCCCTGCCCGCCGGCGCGAAGCTCTGGTCCAAGGCCGGCTGGACCAGCCAGACGCGGCACGACTCGATCTACGTCGAGCTCGCCGACGGACGTAAATTCATCGCCGTCGTCTTCACCGTCGGCCACGCCGGCGAACGCGAAATCATCCGCCACGCCGTCCGCACCGCCGTCGCCGGCCTGCCCGGCCGCTGACGCCGCGCTCTCCGGGAGGCGGTACCGATCTTTCAACTTTCAGCTTTCAACTGCCGCGGCCCGCGGCTCAGGTCCCGCCTCCGCCGGCACCCGGCTGGCGAAACCCAAAGCTTACCGCTTTCAGCTTACAGCTTAAAGCTTCCCGCCTCAGCCGCCGCCGAGCATCCGGGCGCGGCGGTCCTTGCGGGGAAACTGGAGCGTCACGATCGTGCCGACGCCCTCCTTGCTCTCGAGGCCGATGTGGCCGCCGTGGTCGCGCATGATGCGTTGCGCAATCATCAGCCCGAGGCCGGTGCCGCCGGTCTTGGTGGTGTGGTAGGGCTGGAAGAGACGCACCAGGTCCTCCTGCTTGATGCCGCTGCCACTGTCCGCAAAAAGCAGATACACCGATTCGTCGTCGGCCCGCGACTTGATCTTCAGCCGGCCGCCCGGCCGCATCGCCTCCATCGCGTTTTTCGTCAGGTTGAAAAACACCTGCTTGAGCTGGTTCTTGTCCGCCAGCACCTGCGGCAGGTGCGCCGTCTCGGCCTCCACCGCGATGCTGCGGTCGGCGAGTTCGCGCTGCTGGAAACGCAGCACCTCCGCCAGCACCTCGGTCAGATCCGTGTCCGCCAGGTCGGGCGGGCGCGGCCGGATGGCTTCGAGGAAATGCGTGATGATGCCGTCGAGCCGTGTGACTTCGTCGCGGCAGATCTGCACCGATTCGGCCAGCGAGGCGCCTTCCTTCGAGGCCTTCAGTTTGCGCAGTTTCCGCTCGATCAGCTGCAGGTGGATGGTGAGCGAGTTGAGCGGGTTGCCGAGCTCGTGCGCGACGCCCGCCGCCAGCAGCAGAATCGACGAGGTGCGCTCGTCCTCGATCCGCGCCTCGGTCGACTGCTTCTCCTTCGTGATGTCGGTGAGGATCACCGCGAAGCGCCGCACCCGCGGCCCGACCGCCGCCTGGAACGGCACCATGTAGAGCCGCACTGTCCGGATTTCCGGATACGTCAGCTCGAATTCCCGCGCCACCAGCGGCGCGGCCCCGGGCCCGAGGTCGTCCCCGAGCACGGCCCCGAGTGAATTCCGCAGCCCCGGCACGAGCCGCCACAGCGTCTGGCCCGGCAGGTCGTCGCTGCCGATGCCGATCAGGCGGTGCGCGGCGGCGTTGGCGTACTCGATGGCGCCGTCGTCGTCCACGACCAGAATCCCTTCCTGCAGGGTGTTGAAGATCTCCTCGAACAGCCCGCGTTCGCGCGCGAGCCGTTGCACGAGGTTGGCGAGGTTGACCGAATCGAGCGTATCCAGCCGGCCCAGCACGCGGTCCAGCGAGGTGTTCTTTTTGACGGCCATGGGTGCGGTCTTGTGGCGCAGCGCGCCGGCCCGGTCAATGCGCCCGCGGGCCCCTCATTCCGGCGCGCCGAGGAAATCCATCTGCGCGGGATCGACGCGCTCGGCGAGCAGCTTGCGCAGGAACATCTCGCGGTGCTCCGCGCAGCGCCCGTGCCGCAGCACGGCCTCGCGGTGCTCCGCGGTGCCGTAACCCTTGTGCTGGGCGAAGCCGTAGCCGGGAAACTTCGCTTCCAGCTCCGTCATCCGGCGGTCGCGCGTCACCTTCGCCACGATCGAGGCCATCGCGATGCAGAGGGAACGGGCGTCGCCGTTCACGAAGGCCTGGTGCGGATACGGGAAACCGCGCAGCGGCAGGCCGTCGACGACGATCCGCGCGGACACCGCGGGCTGGAACGCCGACCGTTCCTCGAAGCTCGAAAACAGATCCGGCTCGTCGCGCACCGGCGCGAAGGCCTCCGGCGGATAGATCCCGCCCAGCGCCCGCTGCATCGCGAGCTTGGTCGCCCCGAGGATATTCAGCTGCTCGATCTCGCGCACGTCGGCCTCGCCGGGACAGGCGTGGATCTGCCCCTGCGCGGCGAGCGCCTCGAATTCCAGGTACAGTTCCTCGCGCTGCGCCGCGTTGAGCTGTTTCGAATCGTTGACGCGCCCGCTCTTCGCCGTCGCCCAGCGGCTCTCGAGAAACGCCGGCGTCACCAGCACCGCCGCCGCCACCACCGGACCGGCGAACGCGCCCCGCCCCGCCTCGTCGACGCCGATGAGGCCGGTGAATCCCTTGATTTGCTTGAGGTCGAATCCGCGCAGTTGGCGGCGCTTCATCCCGCTTTGAAAGAGCAGGCCCCGGGCACTGGCAAGCGCCGCGCGTGCGCGCCGCGGCTGGCCTTTTCCGGCCGAACGCCTTCGCTCCCGCCATGGACGCAAGGGAAACGTGGGAAATGCTCAGCAACGTCGTCACGGTGGTCGGCCTGCCGTTCGCGATCGCCGTCTTCATCTACGAGCAGCGCCGCGAGCGGAAGAACGAGGAAGAGGAAATTTTCCAGCGCCTGTCCGACGAGTACCGCGAGTTCCTCAAACTCGTCCTCGACAACGCCGACCTCCAGTTGCTGCGCCGCGAGGGCGGCCCGCCCTCGCTCACGCCCGAGCAGACCGAACGCCGCCTCGCGATCTTCGGCATTTTGATCTCCCTCTTCGAACGCGCCTACCTCCTCGTCTACGAGGAAGACATGGACCGCCACACGCGCCGCCTCTGGCAATCCTGGGAAGACTACATCCGCGAATGGGTGCGCCGCTCCGATTTCCGCGCCGCCCTGCCGGAATTGCTCCCGGGCGAAGACGAGGATTTCCAGGCCTACATCCGCCAGCTCATGGTCAAGGAGCCGCGCTGACATTTCGGTTTCCACCGCGCCCATGCCCTCCCCCGGTTCCTGCCCCTGGCCCAACAATCCCCTCGACCAAGCCTACCACGACACCGAATGGGGCGTGCCGCTGCACGACGACCGCGCCCTCTTCGAATTGCTCATCCTCGAGGGCGCCCAGGCCGGCCTGAGCTGGTCGACCATCTTGGCGAAACGGGAAAACTACCGCCGCGCCTTCGACGGTTTCGACGTCGCCAAGGTCGCGCACTACGACGCCGCGAAACTCGCCGCTCTCCTCGCCGATGCCGGCATCGTGCGCCATCGCCAGAAAATCGCCGCCGCCGTGGGCAACGCCCGTGCCTTCCTCGCCGTGCAACGCGAATTCGGCTCCTTCGACCGCTACCTCTGGGCCTTCGTCGGCGGCCGGCCCATCGTCAACCGGCCGCGCCGCCGCGGCGACGTCCCCGCGAGCACGCCGGCAAGCGACGCGCTCAGCCGCGATCTCAAAGCCCGCGGTTTCAAGTTCGTCGGCACCACGATCATCTACGCTTTCATGCAGGCCGCCGGCCTGGTGAACGACCACTGGGTTTCCTGCCCGAGACACCGGGTCTGCGCGCGGTTGCGCTGAGCGGCCGGCCTCTCCCTGCCGCTCAGAATTTCGCGTTCTGCAGGAGGAAATTCACCACCGGCATCGGATCCTTGAGGCTGTGCGGGTGGTGGCCGACCCCGGGTTTGAGAATCACTTCGATCGGCGCGCCGGCCTCGCGGTATTTCTTCTCGAGAATTCCGGTGTTTTCCGCAAACGGCACGACGTCGTCCGCATCGCCGCACACCGCGATGATCGGGATTTTCCGCGCCGCCACCGCGCCGATGCGGTCGATCGGATTGCCGCGGAAGGCCGGCAACGTCTGCTCCGTCAGCCCGTAGGCTTCGAGGCATTCGGCCCATTCCTTCGACGCCCGGTTCCGGCCCGGCCAACTGCGGATGTCGAGCACCGGTGCATCCAGGTACAACGCCGCGACCCGCAACGGATGCGTCGCCGCGAAATTGACCGCGTACAAACCCCCGCGGCTGAATCCCTCGAGCACGACCTTCGGCGCCAACCCGGCCTGCGACACGAGGTGCGCGTAGAACTCGCCGAACAGCGCCATCGCCTTCCGCGAACCGTACATGTTCTTCGCGTCCATGTAGGCGACGAACCAGCCGCGCTCCAGCAACGCCAGGTCCACCTGCGGTTCGTGCCCGAAAAACTCCGTGCGCCAGATCCAGGGTTTCCCCGGCGCGGGCGTCTTCGGCAGCACGAGAATGCAGGCCCGGCCCGCGAGCGTGAAATCGATGCGCTCGTAGCCGTTCCACTCGGAGCGGCGCGCCGGCGCCTCCGCCGGCACCGCGGGCGCGGGCGCCGCCTTCGGGGTCTGGGCCGGCAACCACGTCGCCGCCATCGCCAACGCCGCCAGAACCGGGCCACGGAGCATCTTCATGGCTTTGACGTTTCCCGGGGTCGTGCGAAGCGCAAGTGCGAAGGCGACGCCGCCCCGCCGCGCAACTCCGGGTTTGGATTTTGCGCCCCGCTCCCCATGGTCGCGCCTCGTCCATGGCCAAGGTCTATTTCTACTACGCCGCGATGAACGCGGGCAAAAGCACCGTCCTGCTCCAGTCGAGCTACAACTACCGCGAACGCGGCCTGCGTACGCTGCTCTTCACGCCGGCCATCGACACCCGCTTCGGCTCCGGCCGCATCGAGTCCCGCATCGGCCTGAGCTCCGGCGCCATCCCCGTCGCCGCCGGCGACGATTTGCTCCGCCGTATCCGCCAGGAACACACGGCCGCGCCCGTCGCCTGCGTTTTGGTCGACGAAGTCCAGTTCCTCACCCGGGAACAGGTCTGGCAACTCAGCGACGTCGCCGACGCCCTCGACATTCCCGTCCTCTGCTACGGCCTGCGCACCGACTTCCGGGGCAACCTCTTCCCCGGCAGCGCCGCCCTGCTCGGCCTCGCCGACGATCTCACCGAGCTGAAGACGATCTGCCACTGCGGCCGCAAGGCCACGATGAATCTCCGCGTCGACGCCCAGGGCCGCGGCGTGCGCGAGGGCGCCCAGGTCGAGATCGGCGGCAACGACCGCTACATCGCGATGTGCCGCCGGCATTTCAAGGCCGCCCTCGCGGGCGAATCCGTGCCGCTCCGGGCCGCCCCGGTCCCCGGCCACTCGGCCGCGCCCTTCCCTCCCCAAGGCTGAGCCTATCTGTATCCGCTTTCCCGATTCCCATGGCCGCTTCGTTCCCGATCTACCTCGGCACCTACACGCGCACCGGACCCAGCCGGGGCATTTACCTCGTCCGCCTCGACCCCGCGACGGGCGCCCTCGGCGCGCCGGAACTCGTCGCCGCCGCCGTCGATCCCGCCTGGGTCGTGGTCACGCCGGACCGCCGTTTCCTCTACACCCTCCACGGCGCCGCCGCGCAGGCCCTCGGCTTCGCGATCGACCCCGCCTCCGGCGCGCTCGCGCCGGTGCCCGGCTCCACCGCCTTGGAACCCGGCGTCAATCCGCCCAGCCACCTCGCCGTCGACGCCACCGGCCGCACCTTGCTCGCCGCGAATTACCGCGACGGCTTCGTCGCCGCCATGGCGATCCGCCCCGACGGCAGCCTCGGCGCCCCGCAGATCATCCGGCACGAAGGCTCCGGCCCGGATCCGAAACGGCAGGAAAAACCGCACGCCCATTCCGTCACGGTTTCGCCGGACAACCGCTTCGTCATCGTCGCCGACCTCGGCCTCGACAAAGTCTTCAGCTACGCCCTCGACGCCGCGCAGGCCCGCCTCGCGCCGGCGAACCCGCCGTTCGCCCGCACCTCTCCGGGCTCCGGCCCCCGCCATTTCAAATTCGGCCGCGACGGCCGCCATGCGTACGTGATCAACGAAATGGGCGGCAGCATCACCGTCTTCGACTACGCCGCCGCCACCGGCACGCTCGTGCCCGCGCAGACGATCTCCACGTTGCCCGCGGACTTCGCCGGCCTGAAGTGGAACGCCGAGATCCGCGTGCATCCAAACGGCCGATACCTCTACGCCTCCAACCGGACCCACGACAGCCTGGCAGTCTTCTCGATCGACCCGGTTTCCGGTCTGCTCGCCCTCGTGGAGATCGTGCCGTCCGGCGGCGTCAGCCCCCGCAACTTCGCCCTCTCCCCCGACGGCCGCTGGCTCGTCTGCGGCCACCAGGATACGCCCGTCGTCACCGTTTTCCAAGTCGACGCCGCCTCCGGCCGCTTGGCGCCGACCGCGCACTCCGCCGCCGTCGCCGCCTGCGTCTGCGTGCATTTTCTGGGCTAAAAATGCCGGCGGCGCGCCGTCCTTGTTTTCCGATACAGCGTCCGGGCCCGCCGCATTACCGCGCCTTCTGCATCCCAATCGGCGGGAAACTGGCCACTAATCCCACGGACGCGGCCGCGCCGCTCCGTTGACTCCGGCCCCCGGCCCGCGCACGGTCCGGCCAACCCCTATCATGGTCAGCCCTAACTCCCCCGAAACCCCGGGTGGCGCTGCTCCGGCGTCCGCTCGCTCCATCAACGATGTCGTTATCCGGCTCGCCGGAAACTCCCAGGACGGCATCCAATCCATCGGCGGCTTCCTGGCCCGCCTCGCCGGTCGCAGCGATCAGGACGTCATGACCTACATGACGATCCCGTCCACGATCTCCGGCGGTCCGTCGATTTTCCAGGTCCGCATGGGCACCGGCGACATTTTGTCGGCGGGCGACCGCGCCGACATGCTGGTCGCGTTCTACCAGCACAGCTACGAAGCGCACATCGGCTCCCTGCGGCCGGGCGGCGTGCTCATTTACGACTCGGACCACGTCAAACCCAACGCCGAGGACAACCGTTTCACCAACGTCGCCGCGCCGATCACCACCGGCACCGTCGAGGCCGTCGGCGGCACCTCCAAGGACAAGGGCAAGAACATCTACGTCCTCGGCCTGCTCGCCCGCATCTTCGATCTCGAAGTGCCGAAACTCGCCGCTCTCATCAAGGAACGCTTCGGCGGCAAGAACGAGGACATCGTCCGCAACGCGATGCTCGCCTTCGACGCCGGCTACGCCTGGCCGCAGAACAATCTCCGCGACCTCTTCTACCGCTTCGAGGCCGTCGACCAAAACGGCCTGGCCGCCGCGCCGTCCACGCGCCCGCAGGTCACCCTCGACGGCAACACCGCCCTGGCCTACGGCCTGATCGCCGGGGGCGTCCGCCACGGCGCCGGTTACCCGATCACCCCGTGGTCCTCGATCATGGAGATCCTCCGCAGCGAATTGCCGAAATACGGCGGTATGTTCCTCCAGTGCGAGGACGAGATCGCCGCCGTTTCCACCGCCCTCGGTTTCTCCTACACCGGCCAACTCGCCATCACCGGCAGCGCCGGCCCCGGCCTCTCCCTCAAGATGGAAGCCCTCGGCTGGGCCACGATGGCCGAAATGCCGATCATCGTCGTCAACGTGCAGCGCGGCGGTCCTTCCACCGGCATGCCGACCAACGTCGAGCAAAGCGATCTCATGCAGGCGATCTACGGCAGCCACGGCGACACCCCGCGCGTCGTCCTCGCCCCGAAGAACGTCGAGGATTGCTTCTACATCGCCATCGAGGCCGCGCGCATCGCCCGCGCCTACTCGACGCCCGTCATTATCCTCTCCGACCAGGGCCTGTCCTCGCGCATCGAGGCCTTCGACGAACCCGATTTGCCGAATCTCATGGTCGACCCGAAGCCCGACCTCTCCGAGCGCCCCGCGGATTTCAAACCGTATCCGCTCAACGCCGTCACCCAGCACGCTCCCGCCGGTTCCCGCGTCGCCTCCGGCAAATATCCGGTCGTGACCGGTCTCGAGCACGACGAATTGGGCCACCCGACCGGCAGCCCCAAGCTCCACGCGCAGATGAACGCCAAGCGCCGCGAGAAGTTCAAAGGCCTCGCCGCCTCGCTGCCCGCCCCCGAGCTCACCGGCGACAGCGCCGGCGAAGTCCTCCTCGTTACCTGGGGTTCCAATTGGGGTCCCGCCCGCGAGGCTCTCGCCCGCATCCGCCACGCCGGCATCAAGGCCGGCCACCTCCACGTGCGCCACGTCCACCCGTTGCCCAACGGCCTCGAAGAGACGTTCGCGCGCTTCCATAAAGTCGTCGTCGCCGAGCTCAACGACGAGGGCCTCTACGGCTTCGGCCAATTCGCGATGATGCTCCGCGCGCGCTACGCGATGCCGCACATCGTCAGCGTCACCAAGACCGACGGCCTCACCTTCAAGGTGAGCGAAATCGTCGCCGGCGTCGCCCAACACATCGAAAGCACCGCCCTCGAGGCCACGGTCGGCACCGCCCGCTCCAGCGCCCTCGCCCGCAGCTGAACCCCGCCCCGCGTTCAAACCCCGAATCCCTTCCTCTCCATGTCTTCCGCTCCTGCCGTCGCCACGCCGCCCGCCCCGGGCGCCCCGCTGACCAAGAAAGCCCTCGTCGCCGACCACCCCACCTGGTGCCCCGGCTGCGGCGACTTCGCCGTCCTCGCCTCGTTCTACCGCGTGCTCGAGAAACTCAATTACCCGCACGAGAAGATCGTGACCTTCGCCGGCATCGGCTGCTCGTCGCGTTTCCCGTACTTCGTCAACACCCACGGCGGCCACTTCATCCACGGCCGCGCCCTCCCCTTCGCCGCCGGCATCAGCCTCGGCAACGACGACCTCCACGTCTTCGTCTTCGGCGGCGACGGCGACGGCTTCTCCATCGGCGGCAACCACCTCGTCCACACCGCCCGCAAGAACGTCAACCTGACGTACGTCATCATGGACAACTCGGTCTACGGTCTGACCAAGAAGCAGACCTCGCCCACCTCGCCGATCGGCTTCAAGTCGAAGACCGACCCTTGGGGCGCCTTCGACCAGCCCATCAACCCGATGCGCACGCTGCTCAACAGCGGCGCCACCTTCGTCGCCCGCAGCCATGCCACCCAGGTCAACCACATGACCGAAATGATGCTGCGCGCCGCGAAACACCCGGGCTTCTCCGTCGTCGAGATTCTGTCCGAATGCGTCGAGTTCTTCGAAGGCGCCTTCGACGCCGCCGTCCCGCGCAAAGGCGGCGCCTTCACGCTCATCGACGAAAAGAAAAACGACGGCTCCCCCGAGGATGCCGCGCGCCACGATCCGGCCGACGAAGTCGCCGCCTTCAAGCTCGCCGGCCAAGCCTGGCCCGGCGCCTTCGGCGTCTTCTACGAAAACAAATCCCGCAAAACCAAGAACGCCCTCGAGGCCGAGGTCTCCGTCAAGGCCCGCGAGAAAACCAAGGGCGCCGCCGACCTCGCGCTCCTGCAATCGACGTTCTCCAGATTGCGCTGAATCAAATCCCGTCGCGCCAACTTCGAGCCGGCCCTTTCCGAGGGCCGGCTTTTTTGCGCCCGCGACCGGCCGCCGCTCCCCTGCCTCGCGTCCTCCTTCGCCCGGCGGGAGACGCGCCTTGCGAGTTGCGCCCGCGCGAAGTTCGGTCCCATTGACGCCCTCTCCGCCGGCCCTCACGCCTCTCCTCTCCCTCGCTTTGAACTTCCACCTTTCCCACCTCGGACACCTCGCCGGGCCGACCGCGCCAGAATCTTCCCTATGAACAACGCGATCATGTTCATCGGCGGCCTCGTGCTGCTCGTCGCCGGCGCCAACGCCTTGGTCCGCGGCGCCTCGAAACTGGCCCTGTCCTTCGGCCTCAGCCCGCTCGTCGTGGGCCTCACCATCGTCGCCTTCGGCACCAGCGCCCCCGAAGGCGCGGTCAGCGTCGGCGCCGTGCTGGACGGCCGCACCGACATCGCCATCGGCAATGTGGTCGGCAGCAATATTTTCAACATCCTCTTCATTCTGGGCGCGAGCGCCCTGATCACGCCGCTGGTGGTGAACATCCAGCTCATCCGCCAGGAAGTGCCCATCATGCTCGGCGCCAGTCTGCTGCTGCTCGCGCTCGGGTATGACGGCAAATTGTCGCCGCTCGACGGCGCCCTCCTTTTCTCGCTGCTGGTGGCCTACACGGTCTTCCTCGTCGTGCAGTCGCGCCGCGAGACGCAGGCCGCCCAGGACGAGTACGCCGCCGAAGTGAAACCCGCCGCCGCCGGCGCCTGGGACGACAAACTGTTCGCGCAACTGCTGCTCATCGGCGGCGGACTGGCGGCCCTGGTGTTCGGCTCGGAGTTCCTGGTCACCGCCGCGGCGTCCTTCGCGAAAGCCATGGGCGTAAGCGACCTCGTCATCGGCCTGACCATCGTCGCCGCCGGCACCAGCATGCCCGAGGTCGCGACCAGCATCACCGCCGCGCTCAAGGGCGAGCGCGACATCGCCGTCGGCAATGTGGTCGGCAGCAATACCTTCAATCTCCTCGGCTGCCTCGGCCTCTCGGGCCTCGTGTCCGGCGATCTCGGCCTGACGATGGCGCCCTCGCTCCTGGCGTTCGATATCTGGGTGATGCTCGCCGTGGCGCTCGCGTGTCTCCCGGTGTTCATGACCGGCCGCGAGATCGCCCGCTGGGAAGGCGGCATCTTTCTGGGCGGCTACGTCGCCTACGTGGCCTACCTCATCCTCGCGGCGCAAAAGCATGAGGCGCTGCCGGCCTTCTCCGGCGCGATGCTGGGCTTCGTCCTGCCGCTCGTCGCGATCACGCTGGTGGCGACCTTCATCCGCTCCCGCACCTCCCGTCCGCCGCAGCCCTAGCCCCGCGCCGAGGGCGGTCCGCCGACCTATGGCCGCGAGCGCCGGCGGGCGAGAGCAGCCCGCACGGGGTCGGTGCGGAACACGCAACCTCCGGCCCCGCTTGGCCCGAGCCGCGGATCGTGGCGAATCCGCGACTCGTCTCGTCTGCTTCGGACGAAATCTGTTACTTGTTTTGGCCTGACCCCGTCGGCGGGCCCGATCCTGTTCCGGCCTCCGGACTCGCGATACGGCGCGTCCGCCGCCAGAGCGCGAGGCCGAGGGCGCCGAGGCCGGCGCACAGCGCGTAGGTCGAGGGTTCCGGAATGGCCGAGACCGAGGCGAACGCATACGCGAGGTCGCCGCCGCCCGTCACGTAGGCGAGGCCGAGGGTGCCGTTGAGGAAATCGAGCGTCTCGCCCTGGCCGAAACCCAGCACGCCGGAGCCGAACGAATCGGAGACCCACGCGGAGCCGTTGTAACGGGCGACGTGGACCGTGCCCGCGCCCGTTTCGTAGGCGATGTAGCCGTTGCCGGAGCCGTCGAGCGCAAGCGAACTGGCGTTGTTGCTTACGCCGCTCGCCACGACGGTCTCCGGCGCGCCCCAGACTCCGCCCGTGCTGCGGGCAAACTTGAGGGCGCCGTTGTCCACCCAACTCAGCGCCGCATCCGTGCCGTTCAGCCGGAACGACAAGGTCGTCGAATTGCCCCCGAAGCCGGCCACGGCCGTCGCGGAAACCCAGCTGCTGCCCGTGGGGTTGGAGAAGATCCGCAGATCGCCCGTGTTCTGCGAATCGACCATGGCGACGAAGGGTACGTTGCTGCCGTTCAGCCGCAGGAAGGCCGGGATGCCGTTGGAGGTGATGTTCTCCGCGACCCAAGCGCCGGAGGCGCGCGACGCGAAGTTGAGCGAATTCGAATTGCCGCCGTAGGCGACGCGGGCGGTGCCGTCGCTCGCGAGGCCGAGATGGATGTACTCGCCCACGTTGCCGGTCGTGGCGATGTTCTCGGTCGACCATGTGCTGCCGGTCCGCGAGGCGTAGCGGGCGTCGAGTCCGTTGACGGAGAAATAGCCGATGCGCGGATCCCCGGCCGCCGTGAGCCGGACGGAGATGCCGGCGTAGTTGAAATTGCCGCGATCATCGATGGCGGCGTCGTTGGTCCAGGCGCCGCCGGCGGAGCGGCCGGCATAATTGACCATGCCGTCGCCGGTGAAATAGGCGATGCCCGCCGTGCCGCCCGCGCCGAGCGCCAGCGCGGCCCGGCGATCGCCGGAGAAACCGATGCCCGTGACCACGGTCTCGGTGGACCACGTCAGTTGGGCGGCCACGCGCGCCGCGGACAAGGCGGCGAGCAAGGAGAGGAGGACGAAGGAGCGGAGGGACATAGGTATTTGATAATTCGTGGATCGGTTCCGCACCTGTCCGGCGGGACAACCGGAACCGCAGGGGATCGCCTTCACTTTAAGCGGACGGCGGAGAGTCCGCATCGGGCCGTTTCCCTGATCGTGACCTAGGGACGTTCCCTATCCGTCCGACCCGCCGCGGAACACGCACCGGATTTCGGGCGGACCAGGAATCGCCGCCGCCTCGCCCGCATGCGCCGCACGGCCGCCGCGCGCCGCTTCGCGCTTGCCGCGCCCAAGCCGGACGATTGCTTCGACCCGATGCCAAATGTCGCCCGGGCCGAGCCCGCCCGTTGCACGGTCGCCGTCGCCGAAGATCATCCCGTGATGCGCGAAGGCCTGGCCAACCTCCTGGCCGGCGAAGGCGGTTTCACGGTTGCCGGCTCCGCCGCCTCCGCCCGCGAGACCAAGGCGCTCGTCGCCCGCGCCGCCCCGCTGGTCCTCGTGATGGACCTCATGCTGGCCGAGGACGACGGCTTGGCCCTCATCAAGGATCTCGCCGCCATCGCGCCGGCGCTGCGGATTCTGGTTTTCTCGCTCCAGCCGGAGGAAATCTACGCCGAGCGCTGCCTGCGTGCCGGGGCGCACGGCTACGTGATGAAACGCGAACCCGTTGCCACGCTCTATCGCGCCATCCGCGACGTCGCCGGCGGCGGCATCGCCGTCTCCCCGCATGTCTCCGCCGCGGTGCTCGGCGCCCTCACCAGCCGCCCCCGCAAACCCGCGGGCGCCGAGGCGGAATTGACCGACCGCGAGCTGCAGGTCTTTCGCCTCCTCGGCCTCGCGCTCCCCACCCGCGCCATCGCCGACAAACTCGGCATCAGCGTCAAGACCGTCGAAGCCCACCGCGAGAACATCAAAAACAAACTCGGCCTCGACACCGCCTCCGCCCTCACCGCCCGCGCCGCGCAATGGGTGAGGCAAGCCGAAGTGCCCTGACGAACGGGTCCGGCTGTGACCTGCATCCCCTGGGAGCAACTCCCCATTTCAGACTCTACCGTTCCGCGGGAGCCGGCGCCATTCCTGCATAGGGAGCCCCCCTACTCCGGACTCAGGGCGCCGGACCGATGCGCCCGCGCCGCCGACCCCGTAGAATCGACGCCTTCCGCGCTCCTGCCCTGAACATGGCCAACCTCGTCGAAGCCTACCTCATCTTCCTCGCCGGCCTGGGCTGGATGGTAGTCTCGTGGACGGCCGTGCCCGAGGTCGTCGGTCGGAAATCCGCCCCCTGGTTGGCGGCCTTTGCACTGGCCAATGCCTTCGCCGCCTCGGTGCGCACGACTTTGGCGAAGCACGCCTTCGACCAGTCGGGATTCGCCGTCTCCAAGTTCGTCCTGCTCGCCCAGGTGGGCATGGCGGCTCTGCTGTTCGAATTTCTTCTGCTTCTCCGCCTCCCCGAAGGCCCGCGCCCCAATCTCCGCTGGCGCCACGCCGTCACCGCCGTCCTCGCGCTCGGCGTCGCGGTCGTTCCCGGATCCTTAGCCCGGTTCCTGGTCAGCGGCGTCGGGATCGCGCTGTTGCTCGGCACCGCCTGGGCCATCCGGCGCCTCGCGCCGCGCGGAGATCCGCGACGCCGCGGTCTCACAGTGTCCGCCGCCGGTTTCTTCCTCCTCGCCGTCGCGCAGGGGTTTTGGCTCTTGAGTTCCCCGCTCGCCGTCACGATTCAGTCGGTCGCCCTCGCCACCGGACCGTGGTTGATCTGTGTCGGCGTGGCGGAGGCCCTCTTCGCCCAACTCGGCACCCGCAGCTACGCGGGCCGGGTGTTTCTCGGTTGCCTCGCGCTGCCCCCCCTCTTCACGCCCCTCATCTCGAGCCGGATCATGCCCGGCTTCGAGGCCGGTTCGATCGCCCGCGCGCTCCACGTGGCCGGCAACTGCACCGCCGATTTCGATCCCGCCGCTCTGGCCCGGCTGGCCGCCGGCACGGCCACCCCCGGCGATCGTGCCGCCTTCGCCGCTCGCCTCGCCGCCTACCGCACCTGGCGGATCGCACCCGAACGCACCTACGTGTGGACCGTGCGCGACGGCGCCGTGGTGCCCTTGGCCGGCGCGGACGGCGAACTCCGGCGCAACCTCACCGCCGCCGAGCAGGGCAACGCCGCCCCGCCGGTCGCGTTTCTCCGCCCCGCGCTTTCGGACGGCTGGACGACTTGGCTTTCCTTCAACGCCCCCTTCCCCGGCGCTTCCCCGCCGCTCTGGCTCGCCCTCAAATACCGCGCCAACGATTGGTCCCGCCTGATGTCCGTCCTGCGCGATTCCGTGTACGGAGGCCTCGCGACCGTCGCCGTTTTTCTCACCGTCACCATCGTTCTCCTGTGGCGCCGCGCCCTCGACAATCGCCGCTTCGCGACGCTCCGCGACACCGAGACGGCCAGCCGTGCCAAGAGCGAATTCCTGTCCTTCCTGAGCCATGAATTGCGCACGCCTTTGCAAAGCATCCTCGGCCGCGCCGAGCTTTTGGCGCGCACGCCGCTGGCCGCCGGACAGCAACGCCACCTCGAAACCATCGACGCCCAGGGCCAGCTCCTCCTGCGCCTTGTCACCGATCTCCTCGATCTCGGGACCATCGAGGCGGGGAAATTCGTCCTCCGGCCCGCGCCGTTTTCGCTGCGGCGCACCCTCGCCGCCTGCGAGGACGTCGCCCGCCGCCAAGCCGAAGGCAAAGCCGTCACGATCGCCGTCGTGCTCGATCCGGCCCTCCCCGACCACCTGGTGGCCGACGAAACCCGGCTCCGCCAAATCCTCGGCAACCTCCTCAACAACGCCGTCAAGTTCACCCCCGCCGGCACCGTCACGCTCCGCGTCGCGCCCGTCGAGGCCACCGCAACGACATCATCCCCGCCGGGCCCGCCTCGCGAACGCCTCGCGTTCACCGTCCACGATTCCGGTCCCGGCTTGCCTCCGGCCCAACTCGACCGGCTCTTCACGCTCTTCACGCGCCTTGACCACGGTGAGGGCTTCCGCCGCGAAGGCACCGGCGTCGGCCTCGCCCTCGTGCGTCGCCTTTGCACGCTGATGGGCGGCACGGTCGTCGCCGCCAATCACCCCGCGGGCGGCGCCGTCTTCACAGTCCAACTCGATTTTGCCCCCGCCGCCCCGGCCCCCGTTCCGGTGGCGGCGCCGATCGCCGCGCCCGCCCCCGCCGCGCTGCGCGTGCTCGTCGTCGACGACAACACCGCCGCGCGCGAATTGCTCGGCGAGGCCCTCCGCGAGGCGGGCCACCGCGTCGACGCCGCGCCCGACGCCCGCTCGGCGCTCGCGTCCCACGCGGCGCATCCGCCCGATGTGATCGTGCTCGATCTCAATTTGCCCGACCTCGACGGACTCGCGGTCGCGCGCCGGATCCGGGCCCTCGCGGCGCCCGGCCGCGGCCCGCGGATCGTCGGCTGTTCGGCCGAGGCCTTCGCCGCCTCGCGCACCGCCGCCCTCGCCGCCGGCATGGATGCCTTTCTGGAAAAACCCGTCCGCCTCGCGACCTTGCTCGACGTCGTCGCCGCGGCCGGCAGCCCGTCTCCCGCCGCAACCGACGATGTCTTCAGCCGCCTGCGCGGCTCCGCCCACTCGGCCCGTATCCGTGAAATCTGGACCTCCGAATGGCCTGCGATCCGCGACCAACTCGAAGCCGCCTTCGTCGCCCGCGAGCCGGCGCCGTTTGCCCGGCAGACCCACTACCTGCGCTCGACCGCGCTCCTGCTCGACGATGCGGCGCTCGCCGCCGCGATCCGGGATCTGGCTGCCGCCGCCCAAGCCGGCAACTGGCCCGCCGTCCGCGATTGCCTCGACGCCTTGGCCAGACGCGCGGCCGATTTGTCCTGATCACCAGCGCGCACCCGTCGACGCCACCCACTGCGCCGGCAAGCCGCGCGCGCGGTTCGAGGGAAAATATTCGCGATCGGTCACGTTGCGCCCGCTCAAGCTGGCGCGCATCTGCGCCGGCCCCGCCCGCCAGGCATAGCCCACCGTCAGATCGAGCAACGCCACCGCCGGCAGCAACACGTTCGGGCTGTCCGCCCGCAGCACCTTTCGACCCGTGTAGGTCGTCGCCGCCATGACGTACGCGCCGGCCAACCGCCCCTTCGCCCACGCCCGCCGCACCACCAAGCCCGCCAGCGTGCGGGCGGTGTTTTCCGGATGGGTGCCGACCAGCGCCGGCGCCGCCGGATTCGCCGTCACCACCACGTCGTTGACGGTGAGCGAACCGTAGATCTGCCAGCCGGCCGCCGGCTCGAAACTCGTCTCCCACTCCACGCCGCGGCTCCGATCGCGCCCGCTCTGCTCTTCGTTGATCAAAAAGGTCGTCGGCGGCCGAAACGTGGTGAAGGTCTGCACCCGCCCCCGTTGCTCGATCTCGAAGGCCGCGATCGTCGTCGTCAGCCCCGCCGCCGGCGCGGCAAACTTCACCCCCGCCTCCCAACCCGCGCCGAGCAACGGCGTCGCCGCCTTCGCCGGCAGGCTGTTCACGCGCAGAAAGCGCGACTGCGGCTGGAACGATTCGCTGTAGTTCGCATACACCATCGTCCTCGGCGTCACGGCCAGCCCCGCCCCGGCTTGCGCCGAGGTGTTCCACGCCGTGAAATTCGCGACGATCGGCGTCGGCAGCGTGACGTTCTGCAGCACGGTCGACGTGAGCCGATTGCGCACCTCGCTGCGCCGCACCCCGCCCACGAAAATCAACCGCTCCTGCCAGGCGGTGAAGGTCTGCGCCGCATAGTACGCCCGGCTCCGCTCCGTGAGCGCCGCCCGCAACGGCGTGGCCGTGAGCGCGCCCAACCCCACGCCCGTGGCGCGGTTCCATGTTGCCGGATTGCGCAGATCCCAAGGCGCGGGCCGCAGCGCCGCCGGCAGCTCGCGCTGCAATTGGTCCCCGTCGAGCGTGCTGTCGAGCACGCCGGCCAGGGGCCGCCACTTGACTCCGCCGCGTTCGAAAAAGCCCACGATCTCGCCCTGCCACGCGCCGCCGTCGCCCGAGACTTCGTCGTAGCGCACCGGCCGCGTCAGGGCCGCCAGTCCGGTCGGAGCGATCACGGCCGCGGTCTCGCCCGTGAGCAACTGGCCGAAGCTGCGCTTGCCCCACACGTAGTTGAGCCGGGCCCGCCAATGTGTCCCGAGCAGCTGGTTCAGTTCGCCGCGAAAGGTCTGCGTCTCCGTGTCGCGCCAATCCGCATCGGCCGCCCCGTTGAAATCTTTCGGCAACGGATAGAACCCTCCGGCCACATTGCCCGGTTGCGTGAACGTGAGCGGCTTCGCCACCGCCGGCGCCCGGTCGTCGCGCGAGTAATGTTGGTAGTCGAACGTGAGCAGCGCCCCCGGCCAGCTCTGCCAAGCCACGACCGGCGCGACGGTGGTCATGCGCGAGCGGGCGTTGCCCCACGCCCGCGGAGCCTGCTCCCGCGCCGCACCCACGCGGACGCGCCCGCGGCCGTCGCCCAGCGACGTGTTCGCGTCCAGTTCGGTGCGGTAGAAATCGTCGCTCCCGATTTGCTGCGTCAGCTCCAGCCACCGTCCGGCGCGCGGCGTCTTGGTGATGTAGTTCACCGTCCCGCCCGGCGTGAGCCGGCCGAAAAGCAACGAGGCCGGCCCGCGCATCACCTCGACGCGCTCGATCACGATCGCGTCCACGAACGCATCGCCCGGAAAGCCGTTGCGCTGCGGCACGTCGTTGCGGAATCCGCGGATCACCACCTGCGAGTTGCCCGTGATGCCTTCCGTCGCCGCGCCCGTGACGCCGGGCAGGTAGCGGACATAATCGTAAAGTTCCCGCGCCCCGGTCTCGCGCCCGAAGTCACCCGTCAGGCCGCTGATCGCGAAAGGCAATTTGCCCGGTGCCGTCGCCACGCGCGTCGCCGAAACCGTTTCCGCCGCCGCGAATCCGCCCCCTTGGTTTCCGCCACCACAAAATCCGACAGCACAATGGCCGGCGCCGTCTGGCCCCGCGCCTCGCCCCCGACCAGCGGCACCAGTGCGCCGACCACAACGGCGAGTTCGCGTCGGAAACGTGACCGGGGAAAACGGAGGCGCATCCCGCGATGCTGTCATGCGGTTCGTGCGTTAACCAAGGGCAAACCACGGTCTTCCGGAAACAGGCGCGCGCCTCACCGCCCCGCCGCCGCCGTCCCCGAAATTGCATCTGGCCTCCGCCCGCAACCCGCCCCATCGCCTTCGCCGCCGATGTCCCCACCGCTCCCGCCCCCGGCCCCTCCGCCGCGCCTCGAATCGATCGATCTGCTCCGCGGGCTCATTATGGTGGTCATGGCCCTCGACCATACGCGCGACTTCTTCCACGACCTCACGCTCCAGGGCGTCGATGCCACGGATGCTCTCAAGTCTTCACCCGCCCTGTTCTTCACGCGCTGGATCACGCACTACTGCGCGCCCATCTTCTCGTTTCTCGCCGGCACCGGCGTGTTCCTCGCCGTCATGCGCGGCAAATCCAAACGCGACTTGTCTTGGTTTCTCGTCACGCGCGGGCTTTGGCTCATCGGTCTCGAACTGACGTTGCTGCTCTGGTTCGGCTGGGATTTCCACGTCAACCCGCGGGTCTACTTCTTCGCCACGCTCTGGTCCCTCGGCTGGTCGATGATCGCGTTGGCCGGCTTGATCCATTGCTCCTGGGGCACCGTCGCCGGCTTCAGCCTGATCTTGGTTCTGGGGCACAACGCCCTCGACGGCGTCCGCCCCGAGGCCTTCGGCGCATTCGCGTGGCTCTGGCAGGTGCTGCATGTCCAAGGCAAATTCACCGCCGGCGATTTCTCATTCTTCGTCATGTATCCCCTCGTGCCATGGCTCGGCGTGATGGCCGCCGGTTATTGCGCCGGCCTGCTCTACACGCTCGATGCCGCCGTCCGCCGCCGTTGGCTCCTGCGCACCGGCACCGCGCTCATCGCCGGCTTCTTCCTGCTGCGTTTTTCCAACCTCTACGGCAATCTCGAGCCCTGGACCCGCCACTCCGAGCTGTGGCAAACGGCGATCTCGTTTTTCAACGTCACGAAGTACCCGCCGTCGCTTTGCTACGTGCTCATGACGCTCGGGCCCGGCCTCTTGCTCCTCGCCTGGCTGGAACGGGAAACGCCCCGCTGGCTCCGGCCCGTCCTCGTCTTCGGGCGCGTGCCGTTCTTCTAATACATTTTGCACATTCCGCTGATCCACGGCCTCGCCTGGATCATGCACCGGATCCGCCACGGCGAAGTCACGTTCTCGATCGTACGCGGCACGCCGCCCGAAGGCGCCGGCATCGATCTCGCGCCGACCTACCTGGTGTGGATCGCCGTCGTCGTGCTCCCCTACCCCGCCTGCCGCTGGTTCGCCGATCTCAAACGCCGCCGCCGCGACGCCTGGCTGAGTTACTTCTGAGCCAAAGCGCAGTCGAGAGTCGTTCGTTGCGGGTTGGGCGAGTTGTCCGTCGCGATCCGAAAAACGCAACCGCCGCCCGGCACGGGTGAAATCCAACGGCTCGGCCCGCTTCGAAGCCGCGCGGGGCCCGCCGCGGATTTCCATCCGCCCGCCTCCGCTGCCCATGCTGCCCCCCGGCGGCGGAAGCTCCCGGAAATCGGGTTTTCCCTCCGGCGAAAATCCGGTTGTCTGGCTTCCGATGCATGCTCCCCGGTTTCGCCTGCGACACCTCGCGCGTCTCGCTTTCTTCCTCCCGCTCGCCGTCGCCGCCCAGACTCCGGCCGCCGACTCCGCCCTGCGCTTCTACGCCTGGCCGCCGCCCGCCGATCATCCCCACGCCAACGGACCCGACTTCTGGGACTGGCGGCCCGAAGCCGCCCCGTCCGAAGCCGCTTCGTTGGTCGATCTGCGCCACCTCAACGAAGAGGTCGCCGGCCAGCACGGTTGGGTCACCCGCCGCGGCGACAAACTCTTCCTCGGCGACGGCCGCCCCGTCCGCTTCTGGGCCGTCAACACCACCGGCAACGCCCCGCTGCCCGAACTCACCCGTCTCGCCCGCGAACTCGCCCGGCGCGGCGTCAACCTCGTCCGCATCCACGGCGGCGCCCGCAAGAGCCTGCTTGATTTCCGCAGCGACCGCCTCGACGCCGTCAACCCCGCCGTCGTCGACCAGATGCACCGCGCCGTCGTCGCCGCCCGCGCCGCCGGCGTGTACACCTTTGTTTCGAACAGCTTTTTCATCATCGAGCTGAAGGTGAAGGCGTCGTACGGCCTGGAAGGATACACCCAGGCCTGGCTCGACGCCCACCCCGGGCAGCAGGTGCCCTTCGGCCTCGTCTTCCTCAACGATCGCCTGCGCGCCGCCTTCAAGGGCTGGCTCCGCGAGTTCGTCACCGCCCCCAACCCGTACGACCCGCGGCGCACCCCGCTCGGCCGCGATCCGTCCGTCGCCGTCATCGAGATTCTCAACGAGGACAATCTCTTCTTCTACACCTTCAAACCCGAGACTTGGCCGGCGGAACAGCGCGCCCTCGCCGGCCGCAAGTTCTTCGACTGGGTCGCGCGCAAGCACCGCCAACCGGGCGATCCCGACCCCGCCGCGACCGTCCGCCGCGTTCTCGCCGCGTGGGATTCGCCCTTGCCGGAAGACGATCTCGCCCGTCCGTCCCTCGCCCTCGTCAATGCGGGAGGCATGGTGGCGGCTTCGACGCGGAACGCCCGGCGCCTCGCCGACCAGATCGAGTTCCTCGGCGAGGTGCAGCGCGGGTTCCATGCCGAGATGACCGCCTTGCTCCGCGATTCCGGTTTCGGCGGTCTCGTCTCGCCCTCCAATTGGCACACCGCCGCCCCGGCCGTGCTGCTCGACCTCGAGCACGACACTTACCGCCCGGGCGACATCATCGACCGGCACGCCTACTTCGCGCCCGCCATCGCCCGCGAGAAAGTGAAACACCGCATCGGGGTCGGCGACACGTTCCTCGGCTTCTCCGTGCTGGCCCGGCCCGCCGCCAGCCCCACGAACGTCCGGCAGATGGCCGACTTCCCCGGCGCCCTCTCGGAATTCGCGTGGGTCAACTACAACGCCGCCGGGGTCGAGGGGCCGCTCCTGGCCGCCGCCTACTTCTCCCTCGTCGACTTCGATGTCCCCGTCTGGTTCGCCCTCGGCACCAAGCTCTGGCACGACCAACTCGCGAAATGGGCCACGGGGCGGCCCAGCGTGCTCGGCCAGTTTCCCGGCGCCGCCCTGCTCTTCCGCCGCGGCGATGTCGCCGAGGCGCCCGTCGTGGTGCGCGAGGGCCGCACCCTCGCCTCCGTCTACCGCCGCGAACCCGCCCGCCTGATGCCGCCGCGCGGATTCGATTCCACCCGCGACGACGCCGCCACCGCGGCCGGCCCCGCGGGCGCCGGCCGCGGCGCCCTCGACCCGCTCGCCATGATGGTGGGCAAGGTGCAGCATACCTACGCGGACGACGCCGACGAGATTTCGCCCCGCCTCGCCGAACTCATCGATCGGAAAAACGGCCGCGTGACGTCCGCGACCGGCGAACTCGTCACCGATTGGCACCGCGGCCTCGCCACGATCGACTCCCCCCGCAGCCAGGGCGCCGCCGGCTTCCTCCGCAGCGCCGGCCGCATCGAACTTCGCGACCTCGCCTTCGAATCGCGCAACCGCTTCGGCACCCTGCTCGCGATCGCCCTCGACGACCGGCCGCTCGCGCAGTCGCAAAGGATCCTGCTCCAGGTCGGCGCGGTCGATCGCCCCGCCGGCTTCGCCACCGAACCGGTCAAACTCGCCTGGCAGGGCGGCGACTACACGGGCCACCGCATCGTCGCCACCGGCGGCCTGCCCTGGCAGGTCGAGCGTATCCAAGCAACCGTTACCCTGAAATCCGCCGCCGGCCGCGTCCTCTCGGCCACCGCCCTCGACGAGAACCTGCGCGCGCGGGCGGCCGTCGCCGGCGCGGACCGCGGCACCGACTACGTGCTGCCGCTCCCGCCGGATTCGCTCCACGTCCTCCTCCAGCTCCGGCCCTAGGTCCGGACGGGGCCGGCGCGCGGACCGCCGGGAGCCGGCGCCTCAACCCGCGTCCCGCGCCGCGTCCAGTTCCTCCGCTCGCCGTGTTCCTGTCCGCACTGTCCTTTGCGTCTTCAGCGCAGCAGCGTCACGCCGCCGTCGATGTCGTAGGCCGAACCGGTGATGAACGCCGCTTCCGGCGAACAGAGAAACGCCACCAGCGCCGCGATCTCCGGCGGCTGGCCCATGCGGCCGATCGGCTGCGCCGCCGACAGCTTCGCGAACATTTCCCTTTCCTGACCCGGATAGTTCTTCGCGAGGAAGCCGTCCACGAACGGCGTGTGCACGCGGCCCGGGCAAACGCAATTGCAACGGATGCCGCGGTCGATGAAGTCGCGCGCCACCGACAGCGTCATCGTCAGCACCGCGCCCTTGCTCATCCCGTAGGCGAAGCGGTCCGGCAGCGCGATTTTCGACACCACCGACGCCAGGTTCACGATCGCCCCGCCGCCCGCCTCGAGCAGCCGCGGCACGCCGAAATGCAACCCGTGGTATACGCCCTTCACGTTCACGCCGTAGATGCGGTCGAGATCCTCGGGCGCGGTATTCAGCACGTTGCCCACGTGCGCGATGCCCGCGTTGTTCACCAGAATATCGAGCCGCGCCAACCCCGCGAACACCGCGCGCATCGCCGCCGTGTCGCCGACGTCCGCCGCCACGACCGCCACCTGCCCGCCCGCCGCGCGGATCGTCTCCGCCGTCGCCGCCCCGGCCTCGGCGTTGCGCTCCAGCACGGTCACCTGCGCGCCCTCGGCCGCGAGCCGGACCGCGATCGCCTGGCCGATGCCGGAGCCGGCGCCGGTCACGAGAGCATGCTTGCCGGCCAATCGGGAAACAAGGGGTGTCATGCCCCCACGTTGCCCCGGGCCGGCGCGTCCGCTCAACGCAATTTCACCAGCGCGTCGCCGCGAATTTCCAACCCGGCACCTTCTTCTGCATCTCGATCTCGTCGTTGCGCTCCTTGAGCCCGCAGCGGACATACGCCGCCTGCGCCCGCGCCAAGGCCGCGCGGTCGAGCTCGACGCCGAGGCCCGGCCCTTTCGGCAAGGTCACGCAGCCGCCTTCGATCTTCATGCGGCCGCCGACAATGATCTCCTCCCACTGCCACGGATAATGCGTGTCGAGCGCGTAGCTCAGGTTCGGCATCGCCGCCCCGAGGTGCGTCATCGCCGCCAGCGAAATGCCCGCGTGGTTGTTCGAATGCATCGAGACACCGCGCCCGAAGACGCGGCAATGCGCCGCCAATTCCATCGAGGCATGCAGCCCGCCCCAGAAATGGTGGTCCGTCAGAATGATGTCCTCGGATCCCGTGCGCACGCTGCCCGGCAAATCGTCGAACGACGTTGTGCACATGTTCGTCGCGAGCGGCGTCTTCAGCGCCTGCCGCACCTTCGCCATGCCTTCCTGCGTGCGGCACGGATCCTCGAGGTACTCGAGCACGCCCTCGAGCTCGCGGCCCGCCGCGATCGAAGTCTCCACCGTCCAGAGCGCGTTGGGATCCAGCCGCAGCGGCACCTTCGGCCCGAAATGCCGGTGCAACGCCTGCATCGCCGCCACTTCCTCGGCCGGCGGGAAACAGCCGCCCTTCAGCTTGATCGATTCGAAGCCGAACTCCTCCACCATCGCGACGGCCTGCGCGACGACGCCGTCGGGATCCAGCGCCGCCCGCTGCCGCGCCGCCGCCCAGCCCGTCGCCGCCGGATCGGTGCCGAACCCGAGTTCGCCGCCCGCGCCCTCGTATTTGTAAAACAGGTACGCCGAATACGGCACGCGCTCGCGCACGATGCCGCCGAGCAGATTGGCCACGGGCTGGCCGTAGGCCTTGCCCTGCAAGTCGAGGCACGCGACGTCGAGCGCGCTGAACACCTGCACGCGCGTGCGGCCGTCCCAGGGCTTGTCGCCGCGCGCCGCGGAAGTCTCGGGCGAGCTGCGCGCCGCGACCTTGGCCCGGAGCGCCTGCCAATTGAGCGGATCGCTGCCGATCACCGTGTCGCGCGCCGCCGCGAGCGCCGCGTCGACCGCCACGCTGCCGGGCACCTCGGCGAGGCCGGTCAGCCCGTTGTCCGCCACGAGCTCGACCACCGTCCGCAGGCAATACGGCGCGTGCAGGCCGGCGGCGTTGAGCAGGGGCGGATCGCCGAGCGCGATCGGCGTGATGTGCATTTCGGTGATTCGCATGGCGGGAAATCGGTTCCGCGGGCGGGCCGCGGCGGGGTCACTTGCCCTTCAGGGCGGCAACGAAGCCGAGCAGGCCGGCGCGGACCGCGCCGCCGTCGCTGCCGAGCGCCGTGAACGTGTAGCCGAGCTCGCGCACCATCGGCACGAGGGCGTTGTTGTGCACGAGAATGCCGGCGGCCTTGCCGTGGCGTTTCGCCGCTTCGCTCACCGCGCGCAGCGCGTCCTTGAACGCCGGGCTCTCCAGCTGGTCGCGGATGCCCATGTTGTAGGAAAGATCCGTCGGCCCCACGAAGAGCACGTCCGCGCCATCGACGGCCGCGATGGCGTCGATGTTCTTGATGGCCTCGACCGTCTCGATCTGGATCACGGTCACGAGCCGCTCGTGCGCGTGCAGGTAGTACTCCTCGAAGTCGCCGCCGAAACCGGCGCCGCGGTTGAACTTCGCCACGCCGCGGATGCCGTGCGGCGGATAACGCATCGCCTGCACCGCCGCCGTCGCCTCCGCCGCCGTGCTCACGTACGGCACCATCACTCCGAGCGCGCCCATATCGAGCACACGCTTGAACCGCGGCGTCTCGTTCTGCGCGATGCGCACCACGGGAAACGTCGGCGTCGCCGAAGCCGCATGCAGCTGGTGCAGCAGCGTGTCCTCGCCGCCCGGTCCATGCTCGTGGTCGATCAGCACCCAGTCGAAACCGGCGAGGCCCGCGATCTCCACCGTCATCGGCGAACCAAGATTGAGGAACGTGCCGGCCAGCCATTCGCGGGCGAGCACGCGTTTGCGGAAATCGGGGGGAAGTTTCATGGGGAGGGAGACGGAGTCGGAGTTGAAAGGTGAAAGTTGAAAGCTGAAAGCCGGAATCGGATGGATCGGAAGCCAGGCAACCTTCCCGATCAGCGGGACCGTTCGCCGCCGAAGGATCTTTCAACCTTCCGCTTTCACCTTTCAACCGCCGCGCTCAGAGCGCGGCATAGAGCCGGTAAAGCGCCTGCGTGCCGCAGTCTTCCCAGCCGCGGGCCGCGACCTTTTCGTAGAGCGATTTCGCGTTCGCGAGGCCCGGCAGGTCGAGCTTCAGCTCGGCCGCGCTGTCGAGGGCGATCTTCATATCCTTGATGATGTGCTTCACGTAGAAGCCCGGCGCGAAATTGTCCCCGAGCGCGCGCGGCGCGAGGTTCGTCATCGCCCAACTGCCGGCCGCGCCGCCGCTGATGCTCGCGTGCACGGCCGCGGGATCGAGCCCGGCCTTTTTCGCATACGCCAACGCCTCGACCCAGGCCACCATGCCGACCGCGACCGCGATCTGGTTGGCCATTTTGCAATATTGCCCCGCGCCCGGACCGCCGTGCCGCGCGATATTCTTGCCCATGAGCTCGAACAACGGCTTCGCCCGGGCAAACGCCGCCTCGTCTCCGCCGACCATAATCACCAGCCGCGCTTCCTTCGCGCCGAGATCGCCGCCCGACACCGGCGCATCGAGCGCCGCCAAGCCCCGCGCCGCCGCCGCGGCCGCGATCTTGCCCGCGAGCACCGGACTCGACGTCGTCATATCGATGAGCAGCGCGCCGGGCTTGGCCCGCTCGACGATTCCGCCAGAGCCGAGATACGACGTCTCCACGTCGATCGGAAACCCGAGCATCGAGATCACGACATCGGCCTGTGCTGCCGCCGCGCCGGCGGATTCGTGCCACGTCGCCCCGGCCTCGACCAGCGCCTGCGCCTTTTCGCGCGTGCGATTGTACACGTGCAGCGTGTGCCCGGCCTTCTGGAGGTGGCCGGCCATGCTGCGGCCCATGACGCCGGTGCCGATGAATGCGATCGAGAGGGAAGCGGACATAGTCGTGACGGAACTTCGGGGGTGAAAAACGAAACGCGCGCGGATGCAAACCGTGGGCTCCGGCGCGCGCGATACCTTTTTTCGAAACCGCGCAGCGGACGCTGGCGTTTCACCGCCCCATGGCCCATTTCCGTAGCACCGCTTCTCTATGAACCACCCCCGCCGCACCTTCCTCAAAACCTCCCTCGCCGCGACCGCGGCCGCCGCCTTTTCCGGCCGCAGCCACGCGGCCGCTTCCGGCGCCGCCCCGGCCCGCGAGTACTACGATCTGCGCTGCTACTGGCTGAAATCCGATCCCCAGGGCCGCACGCCCGCGCGCCTCAAGTCCGCGGTCAACCCCGCCCTCCTCGACAGCTATCTGGAAAAAGCGCTCGTCCCTGCGTTGGCCAAACGCGGCGCCGGTCCCGTCGGTGTCTTCACCGAAATCGAAGTGAACAAAAACGCCGGCACCTCGGCGCCCAAGGCCGACAGCCCGGTCTGGGTGCTGATTCCCTATTCTTCCCTCGAGGCCTTCGTCACCGTCAGCGCCGAGGTCAACGCCGACGCCGCCGTCCGCCAGGCCGCCGCCGCCTACCTTAATGTGCCCAAAGCCGCGCCGGCCTTCGAGCGCGTCGACTCGTGGCTGCTGCGCGCGTTCAAGAGCATGCCCAAACTCGAGCAGCCGGCTTTCTCGAAAACGAAGTCCCCGGGCCGCGTCTTCGAAATGCGCGATTACGAAAGCCACAGCGAGGCCGCGGCTCTGAACAAGATGGCGATGTTCGACGACGGCGAAACCGAGGTCATGCGCGACCTCGGCATGTCCCCCGTGTTCTTCGGCCAGGCCCTCAGCGGCCCGAACTTGCCCCACCTGCGTTATTTCACCTCGGGCCCGGACCTTGCCGCCCACCTCGCCGCCTGGAAAAAATTCGGGCCCGATCCGCGCTGGGTGAAAATGAAGGACGACCCGAAGTACGCGAACAACACGTCGCGCAACACCGCGCGTTTCCTCGTGCCGAAGGCGTTTTCGCAGCTCTGAGCGCCGGAACGCCGGGCCGGCCGGGAACCCGGCCCGGACTTGCCGAACGAAATGAATGCTGCATGGCCGCGTCCCGTCCGAGGCCGCGTTCCGGTTCCGGCGATCGTCGCCGGGACCGGCCCCAAGCTCCCATGAAAACTCTCCGCGCCGTTCTCGCCCTCGCCTTTTTGCCGGCCGCCGCCGCCCTGCGCGCGGCCGATCCGCAACTGTTCGCCGCGGGGCCCGTCACCGCCGCCGGCGAACGTCTGACGCCGGCGCAACTGGAACAGCTGCTCGCGCCGATCGCGCTCTATCCCGACGCCCTCATCGCCCTCATTCTCCCCGCGACCACCGCCCCGGCCGATCTCGTGCTCGCCGCCCGTCAGGTCCGCGCCGCCCCCCACGACCGCTCGCAGATCGAGGCGCGCGCCTGGGACGAGAGCGTCAAGTCGCTCACCTCGTATCCGGATGTCCTGTACTGGCTCGACGAGAACCTCGCCTGGACCAAGCAGGTCGGCGAAAACTTCATCGATCAGCCCGCCGAAGTCATGCAGGCCATCCAGCGCCTGCGCGCCCGCGCCCGGGCGGAGGGCAAACTCAACGACAGCCCGCAGGCCCTCGTGATCACGGAAGCGCAGGTCATCCGCATCGTGCCCGCGCAGCCGGATGTCATCTTCGTCCCCCGCTACGACCACGAGGCGCTCTTCTACGGCCGCGCCTCCTCGTGGGCGTTTCCCGTTTTCTCCTACGGCGCCGGCGTGCGCGTCGGTTCCTGGCTCGCCGCCGATTGCGACTGGAACCGCCACCAGATCTGGGTCGGCAACCGCCACCGCCGCTGGCAGGGCCACGACTGGCGGCGGCCGGTGGTGCCGATCGGGCCCGCGCACGGGCCGCAGCCGGCGGCGACCGTCGGCATTCGCCCGTGGACTCCACCCCCGCGGCCCAGCCGGCCGAGCACCGCGACCTACACGCAGCGCGTCGGTCCCGAACCGTCGCACTACCGGGCCGGCGACTCCGGACCGGGCCGCACGCTCACGGTT
>NEUS01000050.1 GCA_002288455.1 Opitutia bacterium Tous-C1TDCM | reverse complement strand
GCTTCAAGTCCGACCTGCGCTTTGAACTGGGCACTGTGCTGACGACGCTTCTTCGACATGGGGATCGTTCTCCTGAGTTTGGGTTAACGATCCGCGGTGTCCAATTTTCGGGGTCCACCTCAGCTCCTCCCCCTGCGCCCCCTCCTCTATCTTAACTTAATTTACCCGATCCGCTGTACAATGATCGGGGTCCACCTCAATTTCCCCTCAAGAGGCCGAATCTTCGGGGTTCGAATCCGTGCTGCAGGGTTGGATCGGCTGGAGTAATGAACTTGGTGCAGATGGCACGCTCGCTGAGGTCTTTCTTGTTTATGCGGCGGCGTTAAGGATAGAGCAACCTGTGAAGAACACAGGGGCTTGCCCCCGGGCGCAATCTTGCAGTGGCGGTCCAAGTCGGGGGGCGGTGACGGCGTAATTCGCTATTCCCTGTTCGTTTTACCCTCACGCCTCGTGATTCTTCTCTTACGGAAAGTCAGGCGTCGCCGGGTTGGCCCGGCGACGCTTCCCCAAAACATAATTAACTATCCCAGAAACGGAATTAACCCGTGCAAACGTATTCAATACGTTCGACCACGGTTCAGCGGTACTCTTCGCCGGTGAGGGCGTTAATGATTTTGAAGTTTTCGACGTGGTAGTTGAGGTCGGCGCGGAAGGCCAACTTGACGCCGAAGAGTTTCTCCATGCGCACGAGCAGGTCGGCGTCCTCGGTGCGGAGGCGTTCCAGGATGCTCGGGTGGACCATGACGCGGAGGGAATACTCTTTGCCGTCGTTGCGCAGCTGGAGGCGGCGGACGACGGAGCTGAGCTTGCGCTGCAGTTCCACCGACATCGTGGTCGCCGACTTCACGATGCCGCGGCCGCGGCAGTACGGGCAGTCGGTGTAGAGATTGGAAGAGAGGGATTCCTGCTGGCGCTGCCGCGTCATCTGCATGATGCCGAGCTGGGAGATCGGCAGAATGTGATTCTTGGCTTTGTCGGTCGCCATGAGCTCGACCATCTTTTCGTAGACGGCGTTGCGGTGGCGGCGCTCCTTCATGTCGATGAAGTCCATGATGATCAGGCCGCCGAGGTTGCGGAGCCGGATCTGGCGCGCGATTTCGGCCGCGGCCTCGAGGTTGACGGCGTAGATGACGTTTTTCTCGTCGCCGCCCCGGTTCTTGTGGGAGCCGGTGTTCACGTCGATGGCGATGAGGGCCTCGGTCTCGTCGATGATGATTTCGCCGCCGGAGGGGAGCGGGACCTTGCGTTGGCCGGTCTGCTCGATCTGGCGCTCGATGTTGAAGCGTTCGAAGATCGGGATGCTGTCCTTGTAGAGGGCGATCTTGCCGGCGCTGCGTTTCGAGATCTGGCCGACGAGATTCTGGGTGCGGGCGTGGTCTTCCTTGGAATCGATGAGCACGCGGTCGACTTCCTCGGTGAGGAAATCGCGGACGGTGCGCTCGACGAGATCCGGTTCCTGGTAGAGGCAGGCCGGGGCGCGGTCGTTCTTCATCTTGGCCTGGATGTCTTCCCAGGTCTTGAGGAGGATGTGGAGGTCGCGGACGAAGTAGCGCGGTTTCTTGCCTTCGCCGGCGGTGCGGACGATGACGCCCACGCCTTCGGGCAGGGTGAGCTCGTTGATGAGGCCCTTGAGGCGTTTGCGTTCCGCGGGGTCCTCGATCTTGCGGGAGATGCCGCAACCGTCGGAGAACGGCGTGAGGATCAGGTAACGGCCGGGGATCGAAAGATTGGTCGTGGTGCGCGGGCCCTTGGTGCCGATGGGGCCCTTGGTGACCTGGATGACGATTTCGGAACCCGGGGGATAAAGATTCGGGATGTCTTTGACCGTGGGTTCGGCGGGGCGCTCGGGGGCGTTTTTCCGTTTGTTGACGCGCACGACCTCGACGGAGGAGTCGGCGGCGGCGGGGAGCATGTCCCAGTAGTGGAGAAACGCGTTCTTGGTGTAGCCGATGTCGACGAAGGCGGCCTTGAGGCCGGGGTCGAGGTTCTTGATGCGGCCCTTGTAGATGCCGCCGACCATGCGGTTGTCGGATTCGCGCTCGATTTCGAATTTCTCGAGGCGGCCGTCGACGAGGAGGGCGACGCGCTTTTCGAGCGGTTCGGAATTGATGATGAGCTCCCGGTAGGAGCCCTTTTCCTTCTGGAAGACCGCGAGGATCTTCTGGAGGAGGGGACGCTGTTTGGCGCGTTCGTCAGCGCCGGCTTTCAGCGCGGCGGCGTCGATCTGGGTCGTCTCGGGGACGACGGGCGGGTTGACGAGTTCTTCGTCATACTTGGCTGCGACGTCCTGCGGGACGCCGGAGGGTTGCGATTGATCGCTCATGGCGGGTGTCGTGTGGGTTTTGCCCGACGGCCCCCAAGTGCGGGAGTTGCAGCGCAGGAAATTCCGGCAGAGCGGTCAATGGCACCGGGGATTTCATGTGAAATCCTTCCGGAAGCGCCAGACGCTCTGGACCAGTCCTTGCAGCAAGCAGCAACTAAGCACAAAGGAGCCACCGTAGCTGATGAAGGGAAGCGGTATGCCCGTAATGGGCACCAGCCCGATGGTCATGGCGATGTTCACGAACAAATGCACCGCGAAGAGCACCGTCACGCCGATGGCGATCAGGGTGCCGAGGCGGTCCCTTGCGGAACCGGCGATGCGAATGCCGTTGAACAGCACCAAGCCAAACAGGCCCAGGACCGTAATGCTTCCCAGAAATCCCTTTTCCTCGGCGATGACCGAGAAGATGAAGTCGTTGTGCGCCACCGAGCGCGGCAAGTAGCCGAGCTGGGCCTGCCAGCCCTCGGTCCACCCTTTGCCGGTGAGACCGCCGGAGCCGACGGAGATGAGCGACTGCGAAAGATTGTAGGCAACGCCGGTGCCGGTGGGGTCGACCTTCTTGGGGGCGGCGAAGGCGAGGAGGCGGTTCCGCTGGTAATCGTGCAGCGGCAGAATCGGGTCTCCCTCGCGGTCGAACTTGCCCCGGTCGCGCACGTAATTGTAGCCGTGCGCATCCATGAAGTTGACGTAACGTGCGCTGTCCCAAGCGACTAGTCCGACGAGCAGGAGGAACGCGCCGAGCGCCCCCACGAAGAATCGGGGGGACAACTTCGAAACGTAGAGCATCGAAAACACCATCGGGGGCAACACGATCGCCGACTTCAAGTCCGGCTGAAGCAGGATAAGGAGCATGGGTGTGCCTACCGCAAGGGCCAATTTCCCGAGGGTGCCGAGGGACTGGCTGACGGACCCGACTTTCGAGTGGATGAGCACGGTGGCGGTCATCATGAGCACGCCGACCTTGGCCAATTCCGAGGGTTGGAAGAACAGCAACCAGCGGCGGGAACCGTAAACTTCGCGGCCGACCCCGGGGATCAGGACGAGCACCAAGGTGAGCAGGCAAAGGGCGTAGAACCAATGCGTGAGGTTGAGCCAAAACCGGTAATCGATCAGCGAAGCGGTAATATAGACGGCGGCGCCGGCGGTCAGGAAAACGAGTTGCTTGAACCAATCGTCGCCCAGCAAAGGCAGGACCGAGGCGATGCCGCGGGTGGCGGGAGGATTGGCGATGGAGAATTGCGCCGAGTAGATGAAGGCCAGCCCGAACAGGCTGAGCCCGAGCAGGGC
The DNA here is from genome assembly GCA_002288455.1 of Opitutia bacterium Tous-C1TDCM. GTDB lineage: Bacteria > Verrucomicrobiota > Verrucomicrobiia > Opitutales > Opitutaceae > ER46. The sequence continues at coordinate 26,841 of NEUS01000050.1, read as the reverse complement.
CAGCGGCGTAACAAAATCCCAATTCGACCGCGTCGTCGTTTTGAAGACGCTGAAGTAGTCGGTGGGCGAAGGGAGTTTCACGAAGACGAGGCCGGGACTTCAGGCCGGGCCGGCGCGGACGGCAAGGCCGGAGCCGGGGAGATCGGGGCATCGTCGATCGTGGCGGAGTCGGAAATGGCGGCGGCGGCGGCGTCGGGAGTTTCGGCGGGGGCATCGCCCGGCCGCGGCGTGAGCCCGTTGGCGAGCCCGAGAGCGGTCCAGAAGAGCACGGCGCCCATCGGGCCTTCGAGCACGACGCCGAAGCTGCCGCTGACGAGCAGCAGCCAAGCGACGCTCCACCAGCCCAGGACCGGCAGGGCGGTGGGGTCGGCGGCGATCGAGAGCACGAGGCGCCGGGTGCGGACGATCATGGCCGCGACGACGGCGAGCCAGGCGACGAGGCCGACGAGACCCATGCGGCCGAGGACGGTGAAGAAGATGCTGTGGGGACTGCGGACGTTGAATTCCTCGCCGAGGTCGAGCTGGTAGGTGCGCACGAAGCGTTCGGTCAAGTTGGCGCCGAAGCCGAGGCCGAAGACGGGGCCGAACTCCATCGTTTCCTCGGTGACGGCGCGCCACCAGAAGGCGCGGAAGCGGTTGTTGTCGCCGACGTACTCGCGGTCGGCGCTGCGGTAACTGCCGGTGCCGGCGACATCGACGATGGAGCTGACGTGTTCGTAGAGGGCGAAGAAGCGGCTGCGTTCGAATTCCTTTTCCGAGGTCAACGCGACGATCAGCAAACCGAGGGCGGCGGCGGGCACGAGGACAGCCTGGAGCCGCCACGGCGCCCAGCGGCGGGCGAAGGCCCACCACACCGACGTGACGGCGAGACCGACGATGGCGGCCCGCGACGAGTCGATCGTGAAGGCGGCACCGTAGCTCAAGGTGGCGAAACCGTAGCGCAGGAGCGTCGGCCAGTGCGGGACCGTCGAAAAAAGGAAGAACCCCGCAAACAAGTACGCGGCGACGAGATCGTCTTTGTAGAAAATCAGCGGTCCGCCGCGGAAGACGAGATTCGCGAAAACGAAATCCGGAAATTGGCGGTAAACCAAGTAGCTGACGGGCAGCACCAGGGCGGCCGCGAGGACGGTGAACCGGAGCAGCCGGAGCGAGGCGGCGTGGCGGGCGAGCGATTGGGCGATGAAGAAAAAGAGCGCGTAGTAGACGGTCGCGAAATCGCGGAGCGCGACGGCGCCGTGGGTGCGGACATCGATCCAGAGGCGGGCGAGCCCGAGCAAAAACCAGAGACCGAGGGTGACGTTGAGGGAATCCCGATTGAAGGCCGAGGTACGGTGGAGCGCGGTGCGGATGGCGACGGCGGTGGCGCCGCAGAGCAGGGCGGCTTCGGCGGGCAGGAGCGGGAGCTGGTTGGAAAGCGACAACTGGGCAAAGCCGCGGTTGCCGATGAGGTAGCCGAAGAGGGCGGCGGCGAGGACCCAGGCTTCCGGCAACGGACCGCGCAGCCATTCCAGCAAAGCCCACAAACCGATCGCGGTGGCGACGAGGGCGAAGGTGTAATCCTGATTCGCCACGCCGAATCCGATCCAGACCGCCAGCACCGAGCCGAGGCCGGCGGCGATGGCGGTGCGCAGAAAAGGATTCACGGGCGGCGACGGTAGAACCGGCCCGGAGCGGAGCAACGCGGATCGCGCGGCGGGCGACTTGCCACCGCCGGAGCGGCCGTTTGGGATGCGCCGATGCCCGCCGCGCCCACCGACCGACCGCCGCTTGCCGATGCGGATGCGGCCGGGTCGCGGGGCGCAGAACGGCTGCGGCGGGTGCGCTGGACGGTGGTCGCGGCCGCGGCGGGACGCGGGTGCGCGGTGGCAGGTTCGTTGGTTTCGATCGCGTTGATTTTGCGGCAAATCGGCCCCGAGCATTACGGCTTTTGGGCGGCGCTGCTCGCGTTGACGGGACTCTTCGGCATCGCGGATCTCGGGCTCGGCTACGGCTTGCTCAACGCTGTGGCGGAGGCCCTCGGGCGCGACGATGCGGGGCGGGCGCGGCAACTGGTTTCGAACGGCTGCGGGGTACTGGCCGGGCTCGCGGTGGCGGTCGCGTTGGGGTTGGCCCTCGTGCTGGCGGCGGTGCCGTGGACGCTGCTGTTCCAGGTCCCCGACGCGGCGACGGCGGCCAAGCTCGGGCCGGCGGCGGCGGTGCTGGCCGGCGGCTTGTTGGCGGGGCTGCCCTTTGCGGTTTGGCAACGCGTGGCGGCAGCGGCGCAGACCGGCTATTGGGTGCCGGCGTGGGACGCGTTGGGCGCGGCGATTTCGGTCGGCGGCGTTTGGGTCGTGACGCGCGGCGGCGGCGATTTCACGGCGTTGGCCGCGGCGGTGGCGGCGGGGCCGTTGCTCGCGGCGGTGGGCGGGGCGCTTTGGTATTTCGGTCGCGTGCGGCCGGACCTGCGGCCGCGGCGGGCGGATTTCGAGCCGGCGCTGGCGCGGAGCCTGTTGGCGAGCGGCGGCAGTTTTTTTGTGCTGCAGATCTGCGGCCTGATGCTGCCCGCGGCCCTGGCGTTGTTGCTGTTGCGGCAAGCTGGGCCGGCGGAAGTGACGCACTACACGTTGGCCGGGAAACTCTATCAGTTGGCGCCGCAGTTGGCGGCGTTCTGGTTCGCGCCGCTGTGGCCGGCTTACCGCGAGGCGCTCGCGCGGCGGGACACGGCTTGGGCGCACCGCACGTTTGCCAAGGCCACGCTCGTCGTCGCCGGCGGCACCGCGGTCGGGTGTGCCGTGCTGGTGCCGACGGCGGAAACGTTGATCCGCTGGTGGACCGGCACGGCGACCGGGCCGCTCTTCGCGCTCAATGTCGGCTTGGCCGTCGGCACGCTGCTGGTGGTCGCGACGACCTCGGTGTCGACCTTCCTCAACGCGAGTGGCTACGTGGCCGGGCAGGCGTGGCTGGCGCTGGGCCAGGTGGCGCTGAGTCTGGGATTGGCGGCGCTGCTCATCGGCCCGAGCGGGGCGGCCGGGGCGGCGTGGGCCACGGCGGGGGCGCTGGGGCTGCTCGTCGTGCCGGTGCAGGCGGCGGTGTTGCGGAATCTGCTGCGGCGGCAACGGACGGTGGCGGCGGCATGAGCGCGGGACTCGCAGCGCGCGTCGGTTTCTGGGGCGGCTACTGGCTGCCGAGCCTCGTCGGCGCGCTGGTGCGTCCACCGCGGCGGGCGCCGACGACGGTCCCGGCGGTCGTGGCGGTGCTGCTGCCCGAGTACATCGGCGACGTCCTCATGACGGGACCGTTGCTGCGCTCCCTGCGGCGCCGGTATCCGGCCGCGCGGATTTTGGCCGCGGCGCCGGCGCGCGTCGCGCCCTTGCTGCGGGGCTGCCCGCATCTGGCCGAGGTGATCGATTGGCCGCCGGGCCGGGCGGCGGCCGAGGTGCTGGCGCAGCGGCTGCGGAGCGAAGGCTGCGACCTCGCGGTGGTGCCGCGTTCGGATCCGGATCAGGGCTGGGCCCCGCTGGTGGCGGCGCGTTGCGGGGCGGCCGAGCGTGTTACGCTGACGGCGTCGCCGCCGGGCCCGGGCCGGCTGCAGCGGTTGCAGGGACCGCCGTTTTTCAACGTATCCGTTTTTCCCGCACCCGGGGAGATGCACGAGGTCCGTCGGCGCCTCGCGCTGGCGCGGCACTGGGGCGACGAGGGTGCGGATGCCGTTTTGGAATCGTGGGCGACGGCGGCGGATCGCGCGGCGGTGGCGCCGTGGTGCGCGGGCTGGCCGGCGGGGCGCGTGCCGGTGGCGTTCGGGCTGGGGGCGTCGCAGGCGTTCCGGCAATGGCCGGCGGAGCGGTTCGCGGCGTTGATCGACGGCCTTGCCGCGGTGCGGCCGATCACGGCGGTGCTGGTGGTGGGCCCGGGGGAGGAGGCGCTGGCGGCGGCCGTGCAGGCGCAGGCGCGGACGCCGTCGGCGATCCCGCCGGCGCCGAGCTTGCGGGAGACGGCCGCGATTTTGGAGCGGTGCGCGGGGTACATCGGCAACGACAGCGGGCCGGCGCATCTGGCGGCGGCGGCGGGCATTCCGGTCGTGATGATTTCGGCGTATGCGCCGGGCTTGCCCGCGACGCATCCGGGCAGTCCGGAAAAATGCCGGCCTTTCGGGCCGCGGGTGCGCGTGGTGCAACCGGCGACGGCGGGCGACGGCATCGCGGGCGTGACGGTGGCGGCGGTCGCGGCGGCCGCGTGCGAACTCGGTTTTGTCGCCGAAGCGGAGGCCGGGCCATGAGCGGCGAGACGAGCGCGGCGCCGGCCGTGTCCGTGCTGATGACAGTGCACAACGCCGGGCGTTTTCTGGCGCCCGCGGTGCGGAGCGTGCTCGCGCAAACGCGGACGGATTTCGAATTGCTCGTCCTCGACAACGCGTCGACGGACGGGGCCGTGCCGGCGTGGGTCGGCGCCGGATTGGATCCGCGGGTGAGCCTGGAGCGGGCGGAGCAGAACCTCGGCATCGCCGCGGGCACCAACCGGCTCGCGGCGCGGGCGCGCGGGCGTTTTGTGGCGGTGCTCGACCACGACGACGAGTTGGCGCCGGAGAAACTCGCGCGGCAGGTCGCATGGCTGGAGGCGCAGCCGGCCGCGGCGGGCGTGGCGGCGCGGACGCACTTGATCGATGCGGAGGGGCGCAAACTGGGCGGCGATTTCACGCTGCCCAATGCGGCGGAGTACCGCGCGTTCACGGCGTATTCGCAGGCGGCGAATTTCGGGTCGCACCTGTTCCGGCGCGAATGGTTCGCGCGGTTTCCGCGGCGCGAGGCGTTTCCCTTCAGCAGCGATTTCGATTTCGTGGCGCGGGTCGCGGAAGCGGCGGAGATCGGGGTGATCCCCGAGGTGCTCTTTCGTTATCGGGTGCACGGCGCGCAGACGACGCAGCGTCGGCGGCCCGCGCAGATCGCAGACGAAGTCCTGATCCGGATACTCACGGCGCGGCGCCGCGCCGGCGCGGCGGAACCGATGGCGGAATTGCCGGGTTGGCGGGAGCGGCTGGCGGCGGCGGAGCCGGGACGGATTTGGCTGCGGGCGGCGCGGCTTTGCCGGGAACTCGGATTGCCGGAGTTGGCGGCTTATCACGCGCGACGGGCGGCCGGTGCGGGCTATCCGGTACGCGCGCAGGCGGCGGCGCTCGGCGCCCTGCGCGACCCGCGGGCGGCGCGATTGTTTTTCACGGGGCCGCTGCGGACCCACGGCCTGCACCCGTGGCCGCCGCGATGAAGGCGGCCTGCCAGCCCGCGAGGCGCCCGGCCGCGAGCAAGGTGCCCGCCACAAATCCGTAGCGCAGACGCAAGTAGTGGAGGTGCGTGGCGGCACGGAACGGCGAACCGGTGGCGCGGAACACGGAGGCCCAGGTCGCGGTGCCGGCGGGCAGGCGCCGCACATAGGCGGCGACGGTGTGCGCCCTTTCCTGATACGGCGACAGCCGCGCCGTCGCGGCGCCGTCGAGGAGGACCGGAACGCCGGCCCGGCCGACGGCGAGCGTGTAGGCGGTGTCGCCGCCGTAGTGCGGAAAACGGACGGCGTCGGGGAACCCGACCGCGGTCCACGCGGCGCGCGGCACGGCGACGCAGAATCCACTGAGGCCGTCGACTTTCACGGCTGGCAGCCCGGCCGGCGGCGCCGAGAGGGCCGTGCGGCCGGCGAAGGCCGTCGGTACGGGGCGGTCCGAGTCGTCGCGGCAGACGGCGCCGGCCAACGCGGGCGCGGCGCCGGTGGCGTGGGTGAGCAAGCGGGCGATGCAGCCGGGATCGGGCAGGCAATCGTCGTTCAGCCAGAGGACGGCCGGGGCGGCGGCCGCGGCGGCGGCCTGCATGCCGTGGACGATGGCGCCGGTCCACCAATGGTCGGCGGAGACGGGCAGCACCTGCACCGAGGGAAACTCGCGGCGGACGGCGTCGGCGGTGCCGTCGGCCGAGGCCGCGTCGATCACCGCGACGGTGGCGCCGGCGTCGCCCTGGGTTTCGCGCAACTGCCGCAGGCAGCGGAGCGTGAGCTCGCGGCGTTGATGGACCGGCAGGAGGATCCAGGGACGCGGCACGGCGGCGCGGGTCAAAGTTTGGTCACCACCGCCTGGGAGAACCAGAGCGGGATGACGGTCTCGGGTTTGTCGGCGAAGAATTCGTCGAAGGCCTGTTTCACGCCGGGAACGGTGACGTCGCCGTAGTCGTGCGTGACGAGCAGGCCGCCGCGCACGAGCCGCGGGTAGAACCAGGCGAGGGCATCGAGGGTCGAGCGGTGGAGATCGACGTCGAGGTGGACGAATTTGAAAGGCGGATACGGCGTCGGGGCCGCGGCGGCGGAGGCGGGAAAGATGCCGGGATGGAAATGGAGGTTTTCGAAACCGGCGAGGAAGGCGCGGACCTGGGCGACGGAGCAGTCGGCGAAATCGCCGGGGCGGAACGCGCCGTCGGTCGCCGGATCGACGTCCGGCATGCCGCCGAAGGTGTCGAAGAGATGGAACGGGGCGTCGTCCTTGGCGGCGCAGAGAATGCGGGCGCTGCCGCCGCGGCAGACGCCGACCTCGGCGAAGCCGCCGGGCAGGCGGGCGACGCTGCGGGCGAGGGCCCAGAGATTGTAGCGTTCCTCGAAGCGCTGGAGGCCGGCGAATTCGCGCACGAGGTGGGCGTGGGCGCGGAGGAAACCGGCGTCCTCGCCGAGCCGGTGTTTGCCGATTTTCTTCCAGCGGAGGAAGACGCGCGGGTGGCGTTCGATCAGCCAGGCGACCAGATGGTTGCGGGCGCGTTGCAGCATCCGGGGACGCATAACCGGCGGGCGCCGAGCGTCGAGCGTTTCGGCGGCGCTTCGCCTTTGCCACGGCCGGGGAAACCGCCACGGTCGGCCGGACGCCGTTGAAACTCGCCCTCTCCATGCTCTGCGAAAACCCGCTCCGGCGCACGGGGCTGACCACGCTGGGGCATGGGCTGGTGGCCGCGGCGCGGGCGCAGTTTCCCGAGGTCGGGTGGGTCGTGTTTGCGGGGCCGCGGCAACCGTGGGACGAAGGCGATGCGGGCGTCGAGGTGGTGCGGGATTTCCCGGCCAACGACCGCCGTGCGGCACGGCTGTGGGCGGATCATTTTCGCGTGGGCCCGGCGGCGCGCGCACGGGGGGCGGCGGCGCTGTTGACGGTGGGCTTTGTGCCGGTGCGGACGGCGGGGTTGCCGGTGGCGATGCATGTTTTTTCGCTGCACCACCGGCGGCCGGGCGGCGGCGCGGGGGCGCGGTACCGGCGCTGGGCGGTGGGGCGCGGACTGGCGCGGGCGGCCTTGGTGATCGCGAATTCGCGGTGGACGGCGGCGCAGCTCGGGCCGGTGGCGGCGCCGCTGGTGGTGAGTCACGAGGGCGTGGATCACGCGCGGTTCCGGCCGGACGCGCCGGCGGGCGGGCCCGCGTTGCCGGCGTCATGGCCGCGCGAATACGTGCTGTGGGCGTCCAATTTCTACCCCTACAAGCGGGCGCCGCTCGCGATCGCGGCCTACGCGCGGCTGGCGCCGGAACAGCGGGCGCGTTTTCCGCTGGTGCTGGTGGGCGGGGATTGGCACGGCGGCCGGGCGGCGGCGGAGGCGGCGGCGCGGCGGGCGGGCGTGGCGGAGAATCTGGTTTTTGCGGGCTGGGTGGACGACGCGCTGCTGCCCGCGATCTACCGCGGCGCGCGGGTGCACGTGTTGCCGACGGCGGAGGAAACCTTCGGGCGGAGCGTGGCGGAGGCGATGGCCTGCGGTTGCCCGTGCCTGGTGCAGGATCTGCCGGTGTTGCGCGAAGTGGCGGAAGGAGCGGCGGACTACGTCGATTTTGCGGACCCGGCGGCGGCGGGCGCGGCGCTGGTGCGGCTGTGCACCGACGACGGCGCGGCGGCGCGGCGGCGGGCGGCGGGGTTGGCGCGGGCGCAGGCGTTCAGCTTTGCGCAACTGGCGCGGGAGCGCGTGACCGCGATCCGGGAAATGTTGGCGGCACGGGGAGGCGGGTCATGAAAGCGCCGGATCGCAGTTCGCTCTGGGCGGCGCTGGTCTGCGCGGCGGCGGGGGCCGCCGTTTTTCAATTTTTCGGCAACGGCAACCGCGGCTACATCGACACGGCGTCGCTGTTTTACTGGTGGGGATTCCAGTGGTTCAACGAAGGGTCGGAGACGGAGCACGGGCCGTTGGTGCTGGGGTTGGCGGCGTGGTTGTTTTGGCGAAGCCTTCGAAGTGCGGAAACCGGAGACCGGAAACCGGAGTTCGGAAACCGGAACCCGACTGCGATGGATTGGGGGGCGCTGGGGGCGATGGCGGGCGGGTTGCTGCTGCATGCGCTGGGGTTTGCGGCGCAGCAGGCGCGGATCTCGATTTTGGCGTTGCTGCTGTTTGCGTGGGGCGTCCTGCGCTTGGCGGGCGGGCGGCGCTGGGGCGGGGCGGCGGTGTTTCCTTTGGCGTTTTTGGTTTTTGCGATTCCGGTCAGCGCGCTCGATTCCGTGGGCTTCTGGCTGCGGGTCTGGGTCGTCGACGCGAGTGCGGCGATCGCGCGGGCCGGCGGCGTGGCGGTGCTGCAGAGCGGCACGCAGCTCGTGGCGCCGGACGGCGCCTACAATTACGATGTGGCGGCGGCGTGTTCCGGCATCCGTTCGCTGACGGCGCTGGCGGCGCTGTCCTTGTTGGCCGGATACCTGAACTTCCGCACCGCGTGGCGTCGCGGCGTCGGGTTGCTGCTGTGTCTGCCGCTGGTGTACGTGGGCAACGTCGCGCGCATTCTGGCGATCATCTTTGCGGCGGAGGCCGGGGGGCCGGCGTGGGGCGACCGCGCGCACGACCTGATGGGCTACGGCATTTTCGCGATCGTGCTGGGCGGCGTGCTCGGGGCGAACGCGTTGGTGGGGCGGTTCGCGCCGGAACCGGCGGCGGCGGCGGAAAATGCGGCGAACGAGCAGGGTCGGGCGGCGACGGCGCCGTGGCGCACGGCTGCGGCGGTGGCGGGGTTGGCGGGGTTGACGGCGGCGGGGTTGTACGGGTTGACGCAGGCGCCGCCGCGCGGGCAGGCGGGGGTGGTGTTGGCGGCCGACGGGGCGAACCCGGCGGAGTTGCCGGCGTTCTTGGGCACGGAGTGGATCGGGCGGCGGACCGAGATCTCGGCGGTGGAGCGGGAGCTGTTGCCGCCGGACACGGGGTTTTCGCGGAAGACCTATGTGGCGGTGGCGGATGGGCGGCAGCAGGTGTTTCTCTCCTTGGTGCTGAGCGGCCGGGACCGGACCTCGATCCATCGGCCGGAGCTGTGTCTGGTCGGGCAGGGGTGGACGGTGCGGGATACGGCGACGGTGGCGTTGCGGCGGCCGGGGGCGGCGGGGGGCGAGATGCCGGCGACGCGGCTGCGCGTGGACCGGGAGATCGCGACGCCGCAAGGCCGCACACGGGTGCCGCAGCTGGTGGTGTATTGGTTTGTGGGCGGGGACCGGATGGTGGCGTCGCACGGCGGCCGCATGGCGGTGGATGCGTGGCAACGCGTGACGCAGGCGCGGGCGGACCGATGGGCCTACGTGCTGATGCAGACGGATGCGGCGGACGGGGAGGCGGCGGCGATGGCGCGGTTGCAGACGGTGATCGACGGGGCATTGCCGGGGATCTTGGGGCCGCGGAAATGAGCGCCGGGGACGTCGGCCCGCGGGCTTTCGGTTAACGGATGGCGTTTGCGATCCGCGATATGACAAAGACTTGAGGTTTGGTTAGCCGCTCCTACGGTGCGCGTTCCTTGACGACAGTGAGCGCAGCCGACTTCGCGTTTCTGATCGCCGAGAGCGACCCTCTGCCCGAGTGGTTGCTCGCGGTGCTTTTCGTCGTGATCGGGGGCGGCATCGGTTTCCTGATCGTCTGGGCTTTGACGCGGCACACGCGCCGGGTGGCGCACGAGCAGGCCTCGGAGTTGATCGAGGTGGCGCGCCGCGAGGCGGCGGTGGCCGGCGAGGAGATGAAGCAAAAGGTCGAGGCGGAGATCCAGGAGAAGCGGGCGGAGTTGAACCGCGAGTTCGACCGCCGCGAGATCGAGAGCGACGTGCGCCTGCGCGAGATCCGCGCGCACGAGGAGTCGCTGGCGTTGCTCGATTACCAATTGGAACAGCGGCAGGAGCGGCTCAACCGCGAGAACTCCGCCGTGAAGCAGGCCCGCGACGCGATCCGGGCTTTGTCGAAGAGCGTGCGCAAACGGCTCGAGGGCGTGTCGCAGCTCGATGCCGACGAAGTGCGCAAGCAGCTGCGCGAGGAAGTGCAGCTCGAGTGCCAGGACGAGATCCGGGCGCTGCGGCGGGCGACGCTGGAGAAGTCGGAGCAGGAACTGCAGAACGACGCGCGGCGCATTTTGATCGCCTCGATGCAGCGCATTTCGAGCAAGCCGAACAACGACCTCACCGCGACGATCATCCAGCTGCCGAACGAGGAGATGAAGGGTCGCATCATCGGCCGCGAGGGCCGCAACATCAAATCCTTCGAATCGGCCACGGGCGTCACGCTGCTGATCGACGAATCGCCGCAGATGGTGCTCGTTTCCTCGTTCGATCCCGTGCGCCGCGAGGTGGCCCGCGTGGCGCTCGACGGCCTGGTCAAGGACGGCCGCATCCATCCGGCCTCGATCGAGGAATTCGTGAAACGGGCGCAGGAGGAAATCGAGCTCGTGACGACGCAGGCGGGCGAGGACGCCGTCGCCAAGCTCAACATCAACGGCCTGCACCCCGAGATCATCAAATTGCTCGGCCGGCTGAAGTACCGGTTTTCCTACAACCAGAACGTGCTCGACCACTCGGTGGAGACGGCGTTTTTGGCGTCGGTGATCGCGAGCGAAGTCGGGCTCGACTCGAACGTCGCGAAACGCGCGGGTTTGCTGCACGACATCGGCAAGGGCGTGCCCGGCGAGCTCGAGGGCAGCCACGCGGTGATCGGCGCGGAGTTCATCAAGCGCTATGGCGAAACGCCGATCGTGGTGAACGCCGTGGCGGCGCATCACGAGGAAGTGCGGCCGGAGACGGTGTACGCGGGGCTCGTGATTCTGGCGGATACGATTTCGGCGACGCGGCCCGGCGCGCGTGCGGAATCGATGACGAGTTACATCCAGCGGCTCGGCCGGTTGGAGAAACTGGCGCTGTCGCTCGAAGGCGTGCAGCAGGCGTTCGCGATCCAGGCGGGCCGCGAGATCCGCGTCGTGGTGTCGCCGCAGGAAGTCACCGACGACCGGGCCCGCGAGATCGCGAAGGAGCTGCGCAAAAGGATCGAGGCCGAGCTGCAGTACCCGAGCACGATCAAGATCACGGTGATCCGGGAAAGCCGTTTCACGGAAACGGCGACATAGGTGGAAGCGATAAGCTTTAAGCGGTAAGCTTTAAGCTCAGAGGGACGGGCTTGGGCCGCGGGCCAGAGACCGGAGGCTGGCGGCGGCCAACAGCGCCGGCTTGCGCATTGTGCCGGCTTAGCGCTTACAGTTTTCCGCTTAACGCTCACCTATGGCCGACCCGAAGATCCTCGAGACCTTTCCGAATCCCGCGCCGCACCGCGACTACACGATCGAGCACACGCATCACGAATTCACGTCGATGTGCCCGATCACGGGGCATCCCGATTTCGCGTCGATCACGGTCCGCTACGTCGCGGACCGGACCTGCGTGGAACTGAAATCGCTGAAGCTGTATTTCCATGCGTTCCGCAACGCGGGCATCTTCTTCGAGGCGGTGACGAACAAGATCTGCGACGATCTCGGCGGCGCCTTGGCGCCGCGGTCGCTCACGATCGTGGCGGATTGGAAAGGCCGCGGCGGGATCATGTCGCGCGTGACGGCGGATTGGGCGCAGCCGCCGCGGCAGAGTTGAAAGGTGAAGGTTGAAAGTTGAAGGACCGAGCAGGCGCGGAAAAATTTGGACCACGGATGGCACGTAGGCCGCGGACGGAGCACGGCGGCCCTGATCCTTGCAATTCGCGAAAGTGAAATCCGGGGGCAGCAACCGCGGCGCCGCCGACGGATTCAGTTTCGCAGCGCGGCCAGAATCTCGGCGTGCAGCTCGGGGGTGCCGGTCGCGATCGTGGAGTCGGCAGGGTAGGCGTTGCCGCCTTGCCAATTCGTGATCGTGCCGCCGGCGCCGCGCAAAATCGGCACGAGGGCGGCGATGTCCCAGGGATTCATGATCGGGTCGAGCATGGCGTCGGCCCAACCCGAGGCGACAAGCAGGTAGCCGTAGCAATCGCCCCAGGTGCGGACGAGTTTGGCGCGGCGCTCGACGGCGGCGTAGGCCGAGCCGGGTTGGAATTTCGCGGCGTTGAGCGGATCGCTGGTGAGAAGAGTGGCGTCGGCGAGTTGCGCGACCGGGCGGCAGCGCACGGGGCTGCCGTTGAGCGTCGTGGTCCGGCCGTCGCCGACCATGAGTTGGCCGAGCACGGGCTGGTGGATGCAGCCGAGGACGGGCTGGCCCTCGTGGAGCAACGCGATGAGCGTGCCCCAGAGCGGCACGCCGGTGATGAAGGATTTGGTGCCGTCGATGGGATCGAGGACCCAGACCCATTCGGCGTCGGGGCGGTCGCTGCCGAATTCCTCGCCGATGATGCCGTGGGCGGGAAACCGCCGCGCGATGCGTTCGCGCATGAGTTGCTCGGCGCCGCGGTCGGCGGCGGTGACGGGCGAGGCGTCGGATTTCGTTTCGACCGCAACGTCGGTCGCGCGGAACAGGGGCCGGATGAAGTCGCCGCTCGCGGCGGCGAGCTCGGTCAGGAAGGGGCGGTAGGGCGAGAGATCCACGTCGGTTTTGAAACCGCGAAACGCGGGGAAGACACGAAAATTTCCCGACAACGGTCTGGTTTCGGTTCCATGGCTGTGTTTCGTGGCGCTGATGTCCTGGCTGGAGCAACCGATCACGTTCGTGGATTTTGAAGGCAGTCGCGCGTCCGGCGTGCTCGAGTACGGCACCGTGCAAGTCTGCGGGGCGAAGATCGGCGCCACGCACACGCGGCTCTGCGCGCCGACCGGCCGCGTGCGGCCCGAGGACACGGCGGTGCACGGGCTCGCGGCGGAGCAGTTGGCGGACCGGCAACCGTTTGCGGACGAATGGGAATTTTTCGCGGACCTGCGCGAGCAGGGGCCGCTGGCGGCGCACTATGCGGGCGTGGAGAACGCCTTGCTCAAGGCCGTCTGGCCGTACCCGCGCAACTCGCCCGACTTCGCGCGGCCCGGCGAACGCGTGATCGAATGGGGTCCGTGGATCGACACGGCGCGACTGTATGCGCAATTCGTGCCGACGTTGCCGTCGGGGCAACTCGGAGCCTTGGTTGCGGCGCTCGGGTTGCAGGCGGAGCTCGACGCCGAGGCGGCGCGGTTATGCCCACCGGAGCGGAAGCGCTACCATTGCGCCCTCTACGATGCGCTGGCCGGTGCGGTATTGCTCGTGGCTTTGGCCCGCGAGCCGCAGATCGCGGCACTGTCGACGATGCAGTTGCTCGCCTTCAGCACGCTGGATCCGACGAAGCGCGACGCGTTGCAGCAGCGGGAACTGTTCTGAAAATGCGAGGCGGCGGCCCGACCGGAGGAAATCCGCCGCGGCGGGAATAAGATCCCGGGCGGCCGCCTCCCACTCCGCATGCCCATGATGTCATTCCGTTCCTTCGTCTTTTCCGCCCTGCTGGCGCTGGGGGCCGCGGTGCCGGTGCGGGCAGCCGTCCCGGCGGTGGGCGAGCCGGCGCCGGAGTTCGCGCTGGCGACGCTGGACGGGCGGCAAGTCGCTTTGCGCGGCGCGCGGGCGGGCGGGCCCGTCGTGCTCGTCGTGCTGCGCGGTTTCCCCGGTTACCAGTGTCCGCTCTGCACGCGGCAGGTGAACGAGTTTGCCGGGCGCGCGGCCGACTTCGCCGCCAAGGGGGCGAAGGTCGTGATGGTTTACCCGGGCCCGGCGGCGGCGTTGCAGGCGCGGGCGAAGGAGTTCCTCGCGGACAAGCAGTGGCCGGCAGGCTGGGAGTTGATCCTGGATCCGGATTACGCGTTCACCTCGGCGTATGGACTGCGCTGGGACGCGCCCAAGGAAACGGCGTATCCTTCGACCTTCATTGTCGGGCGCGACGGTACCGTCCGCTACGCGGTGGTGAGCAAGACCCACGGCGGCCGCACCAAGGTGGCCGACGTGCTCGCGGCGCTCCCGGCGGCGGCGAAGCCCTGAGCCGGCCGACGAACCGACCCGTGAAGCCGGACGACGTATTTCCCCAATTGGTCGAGAGCCACTATCCGGGGCTCTATCGCTTTGCGCTGAGCCTCGCGCGGAATCCGGCCGATGCCTCGGACCTCACGCAGCAGACCTTCTACATCTGGGCCACCAAGGGCCAGGCCCTGCGCGATGCCGGCAAGGCGAAGACCTGGCTGTTCACGACCCTGTACCGCGAATTCCTGCGCATCCGGCGCCGGGAGTCGCGGGTCACGGCGCTGGAGGATCTGACGCCCGCGGAGCAGGATCCGCCCGACGCGGACGCCGATGTGATCGTCAAGATGGACGCGGAGCTCGTGCTCGCGGCGTTGCAGGAAGTGCCGCTGACGTTCCGCGAACCGCTGGCGCTGTTTTATCTCCAGGAATTGTCCTACCTCGAAATCGCCGACGTGCTGGAGGTCCCGATCGGGACGATCATGTCGCGGCTGGCCCGCGGCAAAGCGCACCTGCGCGCGCTGCTCGCGCAGAAAGCGCGCGGCGGCGAGCTCATCGAATTTCCAAAAAAGTCCGCCCGCGCATGAACCACCACGACGTCAAATTCATCCTGCGAGCCCGGCGGCCCGGCGACCGCGACGCGCAGGACCCGCAGTTCGCCGAGGCCCTGGCCGAGGTGGCCAAGGATCCGCAGCTCCAGGCTTGGCACGAACGCGAGCAGCGCGCGGACGCGGCGTTGGCCGCGAAGTTCGCGGCGATCGCGCCGCCGCCCGGATTGCGGGAGGCGATTTTGGCCGGGGCGCGGGCGAGCCGGCCGCGGCCGGCGGGGTGGCGGCACACGCCGTGGCTCGCGGCGGCGGCGGCGGTCGCCGTCCTGCTGGCCGTGGCGGCGGGGTGGCGGGGCCGGACCGAGCTGCCGGCGGGCGATTCTTTTGCGGCGATCGCGCTGCGGGAATTGGCGTCGGCGCACGGCGACCACGCCGCCGCTCCGCCCGCGCTGGGCGCTTTGCAGACGCGCTTGGCCGCTGCGACCGGACCTTTGCCCGACCGGATCGATTTCGGCCCCGCGGAGCTGCACCGGCAAGGTTGCCGTTCCTTCCGTGTCGGCGGGCGCGAGGTCTTCGAACTTTGCTTCCTGCGCGCCGGCACCTGGTACCACCTCTATGTTTCGCCGGCGGCCGGGCCGGACGAAGGCGTGCGGCTCGAATCCGCCGGGCAACTCGCCGCCGCCACGTGGCGGCGCGGCGCGGTCGCCTACGCTCTGGCCACCGACGACGGCCGGGCGGCCCTGCAAAGGCTGCTGTGAAGGTCCGGCCGCGCGCGGGCGCGGCCGGCACGTATCACTTCAACGGGTACTCGCGCCAGCCGAGTTTCTGCACGAGCACGCGCAGGGCGAAGAGCGGGGTCGTCGTGAGGTAGCGTTTGCCGAGCCGCCGCGGCTCGGCGCAGAGGCGGAAGAGCCACTCGAACCCGCTGCGCTGGATGAATCGCGGCGCTTGGCGCACGCGGCCGGAATGGAAATCGAAGGCGGCGCCGACGCCGATCATCACGCCGGCTTCGAGTTCGTCCGCGTAGGCGGCCATGAATTTTTCCTGCTTCGGCGAGCTCAGGCCGACCCAAATCACATCGGGCCGCAGGTGCGCGATGTCGGCCCGGAGCGCCGCCGCTTCCCGGGCGTCGAGCGGGCGGAAGGGCGGGGTGAAGGTGCCGACGACGTCGAGACCCGGGAAACGCGCGGCGAGTTTCTCGTGCAAGGCGGCCGCCACGCCGGGTTCGCCGCCGTAGAAATAGTGCCGCAGGCCGATGGCGCGGCCGGCGTCGCAGACGGCCAGCATCAGGTCGGGACCATAGACGCGCTCCACGCCCGGCGGCCCGAGCCAGACGAGCGGCATGCCGTCCGGCGTCGTGAGCCAGGAGCGGTTGTAGATCGTCTTGAGCGCCGGGTCGCGCTGCGCCTCCGTGAGGCCGTGCGCCGTGGCGAGGCAGATGTAGCCGCGGCGCAGGCGGCCGCGGTTGGCGAGGACGAGGTCGCGCGCGTGCGCCAGTGTCAGCGCGGAGATGCCGACGCCGAGGACGTTGTAGCGGGGAGGGACCGAGAGCGCCGACGGCATCGCGGCCAGCAAGGGCGGGGAAGGGCCGGCGGGCAACCGCGGAACGCCGCGGCCGGCAGCGCGGCCTTGCCATCGGGGCGAGGTCTCGCGACGGTCGCCGGTTCCCATGGCCATTGTCAGTCTCCTCGATATCAGCCTGAGCTTCGGCGGCGCCCCGTTGCTCGATCGCGTCAATCTCCAGATCGACCGCGGCGAGCGCGTGTGTCTCGTCGGCCGCAACGGCGCGGGCAAGTCGACGCTGATGAAAGTGATTTCCGGCGTGCTGAAGCCGGACGACGGCCAGGTGTTCCGCCCGGGCGGCGGCACGATCTCGACGTTGCAGCAGGAAGTGCCCGTCGGTCTCGCCGGCACCGTGCGCAGCGTGGTCGAAGGCGAAGGCGGCAGCTACGAGGAGCACAACGACTGGGAGCGCCACGACCGTGTGGAAAGCCTGATGGAGAAAATGGGTCTGCCGCCGGAGATGGATTTTTCCGCGCTTTCGGCCGGGCAAAAGCGCCGCGTGCTGCTCGCGCGCGGCCTCGTCGAGGATCCGCAATTGCTGCTCCTGGACGAGCCGACCAACCATCTCGACCTGGAATCGATCTCCTGGCTCGAGGAGTTTCTGCTCGAGTGGGGCGGGGCGCTGCTGTTCGTGACCCACGACCGCGCGTTTCTCCGCCGGCTTGCGACGCGCATCGTCGAGGTCGACCGCGGCCAGCTCATCGGGTGGCAGTGCGACTACGACACTTTCCTCGTGCGCAAGCAGGCGGTGCTCGAGGCCGAGGAAGTGCAGCGCGCGCAGTTCGACAAGAAGCTGGCGCAGGAAGAGGAATGGATCCGCCGCGGCGTGAAGGCGCAGCGTTCGCGCGCGCAGAACCGCATCAACGCCCTCAAGTCCATGCGCGCCGAACGCGCGGCCCGGCGCGAGCGCGCGGGCACGGCGAAGATCGTCGCGCAGGAAGCGGAGCGCACGGGCTTCAAGGTCGTGACCTGCGAGGACGTCAGCTTCAAATACCAGGATCGCTGGATCATCCGCGACTTCACCACGCGCATCGAGCGCGGCGACAAGATCGGGATCGTCGGCCCCAACGGCGCCGGCAAGACGACGCTGCTGCGCCTCCTGCTCGGCCAGCTCGCGCCGCAGACCGGCGCCGTCGCCCACGGCACGAAACTGGAGATCGTCTACTTCGACCAGCTGCGCGCGCAGCTCGACGAGACGATGCGGGTGCAGGACGCCGTCGCCGACGGCAACGCGACTGTCACGATCAACGGCAAGACGCGCCACGTGATTTCCTACCTCGAGGATTTCCTGTTCGAGCCGACCCGGGCGCGCACGCCGATCAAGGCGCTGTCCGGCGGGGAGCGGAACCGCCTGCTGCTCGCTCGGCTGTTCACGAAGCCGGCGAACGTGCTGGTGCTCGACGAACCGACCAACGACCTTGATGCGGAAACACTGGAGTTGCTCGAAGACTTGCTTGTGGAGTTCGGCGGCACCGTGCTGCTGGTGAGCCACGACCGGGCATTCCTGAACGAAGTGAGCACGAGTTTGCTGGTGTTCGAGGGCGACGGCCGCATCGGCGAATACGTCGGCGGCTACGACGATTGGCAGAAGGAGCGCGCGCTGAAAGCGGCGGCGGCGGCGGCCGCGGAAGAAAAGGCGAAACGCGAGGCGCGGGGCGCGGCCGCGAAACCCGGCGGTGCGGCGGGCAAGCCGACGCGCAAACTTTCGAACAAGGAACGGGCGGAACTCGAGGCGCTGCCGAAGCGCATCGAGGCTCTCGAAACCGAGCAGACCGCGCTGACGGCCAAGCTGGCCGATCCGGCGTTTTTCAAAACGGCCGGGGCCGAGGTCGCGCGCGCCACGGGCCGGTTGCAGGAAATCGAGGCCGAGTTGGCGACCGCGTATGCGCGTTGGTCGGAGCTCGAAGGGTGAGTCCGGGTGGAAGTCGAAAGGTGAAGGTTGATCGTATAAAACGCAGTCGAACCACAGAGCAGACAAGGAGGACACAGAGACAAACGGCCCAGAAGATAGGGAATTGGGCTCACCCGCGGGGTGAATCCTTCGTTCGAGCCGTCTTTGCCTCCAACTCCTTTTCTCTGTGTGCTCTGTGCCTTCGTGGTGAAAATTGAACCGCGGATTTTGAGTTGAAAGGTGAAAGTCGGTGTGGGGCGGTCGCCGGAGCCTTGATTTCCATCCGGGTTCGGTTCTCGTCGCTCTTCATGGGATCGACTTCTTGCCAAAATCCGCGGCTGCCCGGGAGGGCGCCGGGGCAGGAGCGTCGGCGTTCCGACCGGCGATGAATTCCGGTCCAAGCCCGAAGGACGGACGCGAGCTTCCGTCCGCGGCAGAACTTTTCAAAGGCGTGCGCCCTGCGCCCCCGCCTCCGCCCGGCGGGCTGCCGACGGTACCCGGCAAGCCGGGACCGACCTTGCCGAAACTTTCCGGTTTTTCGCCGTTGCTGCTGCGGCCGATGGCGGCACCGAAGCTGCCGGGGACGGAGCCGGGTCTGTTGCCGGGCATCACCCCGGTAGCGCGCACGATGCCGGCTGGTCCGGCGGTGCCGTTGCCCGAGGCTGAACCCGGACCTGCGGCGGTGCCGGAACCCACGGGATCGGCTCCGCCTTTGCCGGCGGCGGAGATGGGTTCGCCGGTGCCGGTCGCGGCGACGGTCGGTCCGGAGCCCGAAGAAGTTTCGACCGTGTTGTTGAAAACGTCGTCCACGCCCGCGCTGCTCCGGGCCAGTGCGACGATGCTCAAGCTTGGCTTCGCGGTCGCGGTGGTGCTGGGCATCGGCTATGTCGCCGTGCAGTACGGGATGCCGCTGATCAAGGAGATGAGCAAACCGCCCGGGTCGCCCGCCGTCGTGGACAAGGAAGCTTCGACGGCGGTGAAAGTGATCCAGCAGACGCGCGCGGTGGTGGCGAAGAACGACGCGCGCGTCGCGCAACTCGACGAAGTCATCGGGCACGATGCAAAGCCGAAGGAAGGCGCCGCCAAAGTCGCGGCGCCGGCGCCCGAGCCGGTGCCGAAACCGGCCCCGCCGAAGGTCGTCGTGAAAGGTCCGCCGCGGGCGATCGTCGACCAATTCCTCGCGCAGATGGTGGTGGGCGGGGTGTTCGAAGGCGCGGAACCGCGCGCCTATCTGAACGGCCGGATCGTGAAACTCGACGAGATCGTCGACCGGCCGCTCGGCCTGCGTTTCATCGGCATCGACGGCCAGCAGAAGGAGCTCTGGTTTTCGAATGCCGAGGGCCTGATGTTCCGGCGGCGGTATTGAACGCGGCGGAATCAGGCAGTTGAGAGGCGAAAGTTCAGGGTTGAGAGATCGATCCGCCGAGCCACGGAAAACGTAGCCGAGGCCGGCAACCTGACTAACCCAACGGTTTTGCGCTCAACGCTCTCAGCCAAGCTCTCTCAACTGCAGGAGTTCGGCTGAGCGTGCCGGACTAGGTATGGGCGGGGGGATTGATTGTCGGAATTGCTTACACTTTACCGGTGTCGCCCGGCATACGTAGTAGCACGTTGTGAAAATGGGTATTACCCAAAACAATTGAGGGTAATGTTTTAGGGCTTTGGCGAATTGCGTAAAGTTTGAGGCCTAAATTCTGCATCAGGACTTACTCGTCGTTTATCCACCACCTCCGTCAAACCCATCCCATGATGAAATCATTCATTTCTCACTTCCGTAAGTTGCCGGCTTTGCTGCTGGGACTTGGCCTTGCCAGCACCCACGTTGCCGTGGCGGGTCCGTTTGCTTCAACCGTGATCAGTCCGGTTTCGCAGACGGTCGAGGTGGGTGATACCTTCAGCGTCAATCTCGTCTTCACGCCGGGATCCCTCCCGACGAACGGCGTTAGCACGCCGCTGAGTTTCAATTCGAGCATCCTGCAGTTCACGTCCGCCAGCTCGACCTACGGTTCCGCGGTGTTCACTACGGCCAACAGCGCGACGGGTTCCGTGGGTTTTTCGCTGACCAACACGGGCTTCCCGAGCACCACGGTCGCCACGTTCAATTTCCTCGCGATCGCGGCCGGCACGAGCGTGTTGGATATCAATCCCCAGCAGTGGCTGATCGGCTCCGGCTGGTTTGGCATCAACGGCCTGGCGGTCGACGGCTCGGTGACCGTCACGCCCAGCTCGGCTCCGGTGCCCGATGCGGCCTCCACCTTGGCGTTGCTCGGCGTGGCGTTGCTCGGTGCCGCGGTCCTGCGCCGTCGGGCGCAGGCCTGAAGCAAAGCGCTGTTTTTCCTTCTTCCTTCGAAGCCCCGGCGTTGCCGGGGCTTTTTTGCGACGGGATTTCCGGTGGGGCGGAGGAACCGGAAAATCGTCGGCTCGGAACGGCCAGGAATGATGCGGCTCAGGCGAGCCACTTCTTGCGCACGGGCAGATGGATGAATTCGTCCGCCTGCGGGCAGCCGCGTGCCTTGAGGTTGGCGCTGTCCCAATCGATGGGCTGGCCGGCGCGCAGGGCCACGATGCCCGTCATGCCGAACTCGGCCGCGCGGGCGGCATAGTTGAAATCCTGGAAGGTCTTCGGGCCGCCGCGGCAGGCATCGAGAAACTCCTTCATGTGTTGCCCGGCGACGCGCGGATACACTTCCGGCACGGGCTTCGCGGCCTCGTGCTCCAGCACGCCGCGGCACTTCGGATTGGCGTCGTCCTTGAGCCGCATCACGCCGCCGACGCCCCACGCATCCGAACGGAGGATACCTTTCGAACCGACGAAGAGCACGCCGTTGGCCGGCACTTTGCCGTAGGTCGCCACCAGATCGGCGGTCAAATCCGCGGGCGGGGCGGCGTCCGCGCCGTCGTGCCACCACACGCTGACCGGCGGGAAATTCTCCCGCGCGGCGAAGTCCCAGCGGAAGCGCGTGGCGGACGGGTAGCTGTCCTTCACGGGCTCGCCGCAGAAGGCCTCGATGCGGACGGGCGGGCCGAGTTTGAGCGCGCGGAGCGGCAGGTTGTGCGCGTGGGCGCCCATGTCGGCGAGGTGGCCGTCGCCGAATTCGAACCAGCGGCCCCATTGCAGGCAGCCGCCGAGGTAGTGCTGTTTGAACGGCAGCATCCGGGAGGGGCCGCACCAGAAGTCCCAGTTGAGGTCGGCGGGGATCGCGTCGGCCTGCGTCGCGATCGGCTCGCTGGCCGGGAAAAAGCGGTTGATCCAGCAATGCACCTCGCGGATTTCGCCGAGCACGCCGGCCTGGATGATTTCCATGCTGCGGCGGAAGGTGTCGGTGGAGCCGCCCTGGGTGCCGATCTGGGTGACGACCTTGCTGGCCGGCATCATCCGCGCGATTTGCCGCGCCTCGCCGGCGCTGTGCGCGAGAGGTTTTTCGCAGAACACATGTTTGCCGGCCTCGAGCGCGAGCTTCGTCATCGCGAGATGCCAGTTCTGGCCGGACGCGATGACGACGGCGTCGAGCGATTTCTCGGTCTCGAAGAGTTTGCGGTAGTCGTCGTAGATGCGCGCCCGCGCGAGCCCGGCGGCGACCTCGGCCGATTTGGCGTTCTTTTTCCCGCCGATGTCGCCGCCCAGCCGGAGATCGATCTGGCTGCGGTGCACATCGCAGAGGGCGACGATGTTGTCGCCCTCCTGCAAAATCGAAGGGATGAGTTGGCGGGAGCGGTTCCCGCAGCCGATGACGGCGACGTTGAGTTTGCGATTGGCCGCGCCGTAAGCGCGCGACGTGAAGATCTGGGGCAGGGCGAGCGCGCCGAGACCGGCGGCCGAGGTCTTGAAAAACGAACGACGGGAAAACGCAGCGGGGGTAGACATAAAAAGAAAGCGGACGAGTCCGAGACAGACAGAAACAGCGGCGCGGGGAAAGCGCGCGGCCGGCATTCCCGCAGGCAGAAGGGCGCTTAACAGCTGCCAGCAAACGGGCACGACCGGCGGCCGGCCGGAGCCGGCCGGTTTCCGCAACCACCGGGGACAAAGCCTGCCGGCCCCCTCTTCCTTCCCCTCATCGCATCAAACCGAAGGCTTGCGTCTCCGGTACGCGGCCAGTCCCAGAGCGAGGAGTCCGCAGATCGCCGCATACGTCGACGGTTCGGGAATTGCCGAATAGGAAAGCATCGAGGTGTCGAAGGTCCCGGCGGAGAACCCGAAGATCCGCGCCTGGTCGATGGCGCCGTTGAAGTATTCGCCGCCCGAATTGTTGCCGCCGATCACCAGGGCTCCGGAGCCGGGGTTGATGAAATTGGCGGAACGAGAGAGCTCGGATGCTCCGTTAAGGTAAAAGGTGAGGGTGCCTCCGGTCGAAACCAACGCTGCATGATACCACGTGTTCGTCGCCAGCGCGGTCGACCCGGTGCTGAAGAACCTGCCGCCGGCCAGGGCGACAACCGTGTTCTCCTCGAGGAAAATGCCGACCCCCGAACCGCCGGTGTTGCCGTTGTAGAGCAGGCCTTGCGTGCCGGAAAGGGAGGACGGTTTGAACCACAGTTCCATGGCGAAATGGGCCGAGGTGGTCAGGGACGTATCCACGCTGCCGGAGTAGGAATTGGCGCCCGTGAAATTGAAGGCGAGGGTGGAGCCGGCGACGACCGTGCTGTTCGTGTAGGTAGAGGAACCGGCTCCGCCCAGAGTCAGGTTGGTCGAGCCCCCGCCATCGACGGTGGTGGCGGCCAAGGCCGCGCCGGACGAGGCGCCGGCGTCGTTTTCGCCTGCCCGGTAAAGATGAAGCGTCGTTTGGGCTTGGGCGGCCGAAGCGCCGAGGACGAGGGTGAAGACCAGTGCGGAGAGGTGTTTCATGGAGCAGCGGACGGGCGCGCCCCAGGGAAGGCGCGGGACCGGTGGTCCCCCTTATCGGCACGCCGGAGCCGATACGGAATGGTTTCGGGGGAATTTCCGCCCGGTCCCGCCGGCTACCGCCGAGCCGCGGTCACTCCGCTTTCTTCTTTTTGTTCCCTGCCTGCTTGTTGCCCTGGGCGGGCGGCTCGGTCTCGGCGGCGTCGGTTTTCGGCAAATAGCGGGCGAGTTCGGCGATGCGGGCGGCGTGTTCGGGCTTGGCGGCGAGGTTGACGTACTCGTTGGGGTCCGCGGTCTCGTCGTAAAGTTCCTGGTCGCCGTTCGCGTAGCGGATGTAGCGCCAGCCGGCGCTGCGCACGGTGTGGTTTTTGTAGCGGTAGGTCGTGACGGCGGGGAGGTCCCACTTGGTCTGCGGATCGGCGAGCAGCGGACGGAGGCTCCGGCCCTCGACGTGCGCGGGGACGGGCAGGCCGCACAGATCGGCGAGCGTCGGGTAGATGCCCATGAAATCGACGGGCCGGTCGCAGAGCGTACCGGGTTTTGTGATACCGGGGGCGATCCAGATGAAGGGCGCGCGCGTGGCTTCTTCCCAGAGGGCGAATTTGCGCCAGTGGTTTTTCTCGCCGAGATGCCAGCCGTGGTCGCCCCAGAGGCAGACGATGGTGTTGGCGCGGTGCGGCGATTGCTCGAGGGCGTCGAGCAGGCGGCCGAGGTTCATGTCGCAGTACGCGATGGTCGCGAGGTAGGCCTGCACGGCTTCCTTCCAGCGGCCGGATTCGAGCATGGCGGCGTGGTCGCCCTGGGGGCGGGCCATGGCGACGCCGGCGGGTGGGACGTCGGCGAGGTCGTTTTCCAGGTGCGGCGGCAGCTTGATCGAGGCGAGCGGGAAGAGGTCGAAGTACTTGCGCGGGACGTTCCACGGCATGTGCGGTTTGTGGAAACCGACGGCGAGGAAGAAGGGTTTGGCCTGCGGTTTGGCCAAGGCGGCGATGGCGTAGTCCGCGATTTTCCAATCCGGCAATTCGTCGTCGCGGCAGTCGAGCGGGGCGAACTTGATGCCGCCGACGCCTTCGCTCTGCCCGGCCGGGACCTTCGGGTAGACGCCTTCTTTTTCGAGGTAGTCGTCCCATTCGCTCGGGCGGCGGTAGGATTCGTGGTAAATCTTGCCGGCGCCGTGGACGTAGTAGCCGCCCTGGCGGAAGGCCGTCGTCAACGTGAGCGCGGGATCGATGAGCGGACGGAAGTCGATGTTGTTTTCGTAGACGGCCGAGGTCGAGGGCCGCAGGCCCGACATGAGGGCGGCGCGCGACGGATTGCACGAGGGCGACGCGCAGTAGGCGCGCGTGAAGGCGACGCCCATTTTGGCGAGGCGATCGAAATTCGGGGTGCGCGCCTGCGGGTTGCGGCCGAAGTAGCCGATCCAGTCGCGCAGGTCGTCGACGGCGATGAAGAGGACGTTGGGCTTGGCCGGGGCGGCGGGCGCGGCGCGGAGGGGGAGCGCGGCGGCGGCGAGACCGGCGAGCGCGCACAGCAAGAAGCGGGGCAGTTTCATGGGGTGCCGTACCTTGAAGCCGGCGGCGGCGGGTTGTCGATGCCGTTGCCCGGAGCCGAACGGCGGCGATGCGCGCCTTTGATCGCCCAACTCCCAATCCTCAACTCACCTCTCGAGACTGCTTCGCCTCAGTTCCGTACCGCGAAGCGGGTCTGCAGGTCCGCGAGCGCGACCTCGGCGAGGGAGCCGACGCGGTGATCGGCGTGGGCGAAGTCGTGGTGCGCGGTGGAGGCGTTGGGGGCGACGACGGTCCAGAGATTCGCGCGCTTGGCCGCAAGCGAGCCGGTGTGCGAATCCTCGAAGGCGACGGCCTCGTGGCCGCGCAGGCCGAAATGCCGCAGGACCAATTTGTAGAGATCGGGTTCGGGCTTCGGCGACGGCACGTCTTCGCGGCAGGCGAGGAAGGCGAAGCGGTCGAGCAGGCCGAGGCGGCCGAGGTGGCCCTCGCACCACGCGTGGTCGGAATTCGAAGCGAGGGCGACGGGCAGTCCGGCGGCGCGCGCGGCGTCGAGCAGCGCGACCACGCCCGGCAAAATCGGTTGGCGCAGAAGCAAATCGCCTTTCGAGGATTGGCGTTCGCGCTCGAGGGCGGGCCGGTCCGCGGCGGGGCCGAAACTGCGCCAGGGATCGAAGGCGTAGTCGGCGTGGCCGACGCTGCGGATGAAGAGCGGTCGATCGAAGGCGATGCCGTGGGCCGCGTGCACGACGGCGTAGGAATCGATCAGGGGAGTTTCGGTGTCGACGATGAGACCGTCGAAGTCGAAGACGAGGGCGCGGAGCATGGAGGGATCAGCGTGCGGGAAACGGCGGCGGAAATGAAGCGCGGAGAACGGGGCGGATCCGGGCGCGCGAAAACTCAGGGCGCGGCGGCGTGGCGGACGGCGTCGCGGGTCAGCCAGACGCCGACGAGGGCGACGAGGAGCACGCCGGTGAGGACGGCGTAGCCGGCGGGCGGGCCGTGGGTGTCGATCACGGCCATGGCCATGACGAGGACGGTGCGCAGAATGCGGTCGAGCACCTGGTAGAAACCGCCGACGCGGCCCATGACGGCGTTGGGCACGAGGTGCAGCAGGAGGGAGCTGCGGGCGACGCGGCAGCCGGCGTTGCCGAAGCCGAGGAGCACGCCGGCGGCGAGGAAGGCGAGCGGCAGCTGCACGAAGATCAGCACCAGCAGACCCGCGAGAAACACGAGCATCGTGGCCGGGATCGTGGCGCCGGCGCTGTGGCGGCCGATGAGTCTCGGCAGCCAGAAGCCGGCGGCGATGGCCCCGAGGGCAAAGGTGATTTCGCCGCCGGCGAAATACAGGGCGCTGGCCCGCAGGGTCTGGGAAACGTAGATCGGAAAAAGGTAGTTGCTCGCCATCACGATCAGGAACGGCAGCAGCGCGCAGGTGAAGAAGATCGCCACCCGGGGGCGGGCCGCGAGCCAGGTCCAACCGGCGGCGACCCCGCCCCAGACCGAAGGGCGGCCGGCCCCGCCCGCCTTGCCGCCGGCCAGGTGCGTGGCCTCGTACGGCAAGGTCGCCTGGATGAGGAAGCTCGCGAGGTAGGTCGCCGCATCGAAAAAGAGGATACCCCACAGCGGCACGTGCTCGACGAGCAGGCCGGCGAGACCGCCCGCGATCATCATCGCGGTCTGGCCCTGGATTTCGAGCAGGCCGGTCAGCGACTGGTACTGCGACCGGTCGAAGAGCTGCTGGATGAGCGCGAACTTCGCCGGGTAGTGCAGCGTGTAGTACAGCATGCCGGCGAAATAGACCGCCATCAGCTGCCAGGTAGAGAAGCCGCCGAGGACGAGTCCGGTCACCGCCATCGCCAAGGTGGCGAAAAAGCCCCAGGCCTCGCTCGCGAGCAGCGCCGTTTTGCGGGAGTGATGGTCGACCCAGGCGCCGTAGTACGGCGTCGTGACGAAGAGGACGATCGTCGTCGCGATCGTGATCCAGCGGAAGGCCTCGTTGCCGTCGGGTTGGTGGACGAGCAGCCACGGGACCGCGAAAATCGTCACGCCCGAACCGATCGAGCCGAGGGTGTTCGCGAGCAGGAGCCGCCGGACGCGGAAGTCGCGAAGCAGGTCTTTCATCGTGGACCGGAAGGGAAGGGCGGAGCGGGCGAAAACGAAAGCGCGGAGTCGGGCCGGACCGGTGCACCGGGTGCCGAAGCCGGGGCGGCGGTGTGTACCGGCCGGCGGGCGGCGGAAAACTCCGCGCTCGTCAGGCTCGGCGCGGCCGTTGCATGCTGCGGGACCTGCATGGAGACCACCGCTGTGCCCGACCGGACCGCGACGCTGCGCCGCCTCATGGCGCTGCTGCC
>NEUS01000005.1 GCA_002288455.1 Opitutia bacterium Tous-C1TDCM | reverse complement strand
CGGCCGCGAGCACGAGGGCCAAACCGGGCAGGGCGGTCGGCGGCATCCGGGCGAGCCAGCCGGAATGGCCGGCGGCGAAGGCGGCGCCGAACCACAGCCAAAGCAGCAGGCGGATCTGGAGAGCGGCGGACATGGCCGCGACTACAGGCGGCGGCGGAAGGCGGGGCGAGCGCGGATTTGCCCGGTCCGCCCGGAGCGGATACGGCCGGGCGCGGGTTACCGGCCGGGCGCGACGCCGAAGCGCTCGAGCGAGCTGCCTTCGAGGCGCTGGAGCTCTGCGACCGCGCGGCGGAGGGCGAGGCGGGCGCTGAGTTCCTGGAAGCGGGCGGTCTCGAGATCGTCCTGCGCCAGCAGCACGAGCCGGCTGGTGGAAAGACCGGCGTCGAAGCGGGCCTTCTGCTGGTCGTACTGGCGGGCGGCGAGCTCGGTGGCTTTGGAGGCGATCTCGACCGCGGCGCGGTTGGATTCGACGGCGCGCACGGAGGTGCGGACGTTGACGAGCAGGTTCTGCTCGAGCTGCTCGAGGCGGGTCTTCTGGGAGCTCAGGTTGCTCTGGGCGATGCGGTAGCGGGCTTTGTCCGCATGCTGGCCCCAGGGCATGGAGTAGTTGAGGCCGAGGTTCCAGTTGTTGCCGTGGTCCGAAGGCAGGTTGGAAATGGCCTTCTGGTAACCCTCGTTCGTGGCGCGGCCGGAGTAGCCGAGGCCCGCGATGAGATCGAGGTCGGCCTTCCGGTTGCGGCGCGCGGTCTCGAGATCGATCTCGAGCTGGCGGATCTGTTCCGCGGCGGAGAGCGTATCCGGATAATACTCACGCGCGCGCTTGTAGGACTGGGCGAAGGTCTGGGGCCCGGCTTTGTATTCGTCGAAGGCGACGGGTCCGATGCGGCCGTCGAAATCGGGCAGGTTGATCAGGTTGAGGAGGCGATCCTCGGCATCGCTCACCGACTGCTCCGCCTGGATGACGCCGCGGCGGGAGTTGGCGACCTGGACTTCGGCGGAAAGCACATCGAGGTCGGTGGCGACGCCGGTGGTGCGGCGGGCCTTGTTTTCGTCGAGGAACTTCTGGTTGTACTCGAGGGTGAGCCGGCGGATGCGGAGTGTTTCGCGGGCCGTCACCAGATTGTAGTACGCGATCTCGGTGTCGTAGATGAGGGTGAGCACCCGGCTCTTGTAGTTCAGGTTCGCGATGTTCAGGCCGAGCCGGGCGCGGTCGAGCGAGGCGTTGGCGGCTTTCTTGCCGGCGTCGCGGAGGAGCGGCTGGTTGAGATTGGCGCTGATGCTGTTGGTGTAGCTCGGGTTGACGAGCGCGTTGACGGAGTTGGTGCCGCCGCGGGTGACGTTGGTCGTGATGCTGAGCGTGCCGTTCGTCTGCGGGATGCGCGGGAGCTGGGCGCCGACCCGCATTTGGGTGTTGTCGTTGCGCGGGCCGGTGGTGGCGGTGCCGTCGAGCCGGCTGGTGGTCGAGGCGCTTTGCGAGAGGGAACGGGTGATGTTCGCGGTGATCGTCGGATCGAAACCGGCTTCCTGGATCGAGACGGTGTCTTTGGCGTTTTCGACCGCGAAGGCCTGGATCTGGAGATCGAAATTCTTCTTCAGCGCGAGGGCCAGCGCGTCCTCGAGCGAGAACGGTTTCGCATTCGCGGGCGCGGCGTCCGGGGCGGCGGCCGGGGCTTGGGCGAAAACGCTGCCGAAGGGCAGGCAAAGGGCGAGCAGAGCGCGGGCGATAGGGCGGGACATGTCGGATGGAGAAAGTGGAGGAGCGGCGCGGACGATGAAGAACACGGAATGGGTTCGAAAGTTACTGTCTTTCGAACTCACCCCCGGGGGTGCGCTTCAGGACGGTGAATCCTGCCTGTCTGGCGCGCGAGACGGAAAGTGGGGCCGAAAGTTTCGGAGAATTTACCGGCTGAATCGGGTCGGCCAGGACGCTTTGCCCGCAGGTCGGGCAGGTCGCCAACGGCGCGGCATCCGCGGCTGCCCGATGCTCGAAGCCGTCGCCACAGAGCCGGCACGGGGCCGAGGCGGGGCGGTAGCGGCGGAGGGGCATCGCGGAGCAGGTTGGCCGGAAACGGCGGGCGTGAAAAGCCCGTGCTGCACGAACGGCGGCACGGGCGGGATCGGCGGCGGCGGCGGCGGACCAACGGCGGCGGCCGGACCGGGGCCCGAATCAGGACTTGGGTTCCGACTTTTTGAGTTCCTGTTCGACGAGTTCGGAAATGTAGGCGGAGGCGCCGAGGCGGCCGGTGAAGCTGGCAAGCTGCGTGCGGGTCTCGGCGTAGCGCGGATTGGCTTCGGAAAGATCGGGCAATTTCTTGTCGGCCGCGTAGACGAAGACGCCGGTATCGGCGTTGACCGAAAGATCGGAGACCTGGCCTTTTTCGAGGCGCTCAAGGGAGCCGATGACGGTGAAGTCGAGATCCTGGGGACGATCGCGCAGCGTGAAGGCGGACAGGGACTTCGTCTCGAACTTCAGACCGGTGGCGGCGGCGACGGCGGCGGCGGCCTTGTCGAAGGCGTCGCCGGCCTTGAGCCGGGCTTCGAGCTGGCTCTTGGCGCTGCGGCCGAGTTCGACGAAGCGCTTGCGCTTTTCATTTTCGGCAAAGTCGGCGGCGACGCGCTCGCGGATTTCGGAGAAGAGCGGCTTGCGGGTCGGCTGCAGATCCTTCCAGAGCAAAATCACGGCCCCGGTGGGGACGGCGACGGCGTCGGAGACGAGGCGGTCCTTCCCGAGGCGGAACGCTTCGGTGGCGGCCTCCGGGGAGCGGCCGAGCTCGGCCGGGGCTTCGTCGCGCGCGAACGGGGCGATGGCCTTCGGGGCGACCTTGCGGCTGGCGATGAAGTTCTCGATCGCCGCGGGGGTTGTGGCTTTGGCGACGTAAAGATCGTGGGCGAAATCGGCGGCGGCCTTGGCGGCGAGGTTGCGGGCGCGTTCGACTTTGAGGGACATTTCGACCTGGGCGCGCACGGCGTTGAAGTCGGCGTTGGCGTCCGTGGCGGCGAGGGCGGCGGGCGGGCCCTTGGCGTCGGCCGGCTTCGGGAAACGCGCGGGGTTGGCGTCGTAGAAGGCGCGGACTTCGGCGTCGCCGACGGTCACGGCGGCGATGTATTGCGTGACCGAGAAGTCGAGGTAGCTGACGACGATGCGGGGCGGGATGTCGTAGCGGCCGCCGGCCTGTTCGAAGAACTGCGTGAGCTCGGCGTCGGTCGGTTTGATCTCGGGTTTGAAGTCGGCGTAGCTGACGGTGGCGGTGGCGACGGTCCAGGACGTGTCGGCGCGGGAAAGCTGGTTCTTGATGTCGGCGGGCAGGACGTAGCCGGGACCGGCGAGCAGGTTGTTCACCTTTTCGGCGCGGACGTCGTCGCTGACGATCCGGGCGATGTCGGCCTCGGTCACGCCGCGGGCGTTGGCTTTCAAGTTGTCGCGGAAAGTCTGATACGCCTTGGCGTCGAACTGGCCGGTGGGGTCCGAGAACATGCGCAGGGTCTTGATCTGGGTCTCGATCTCGGCGGCGGTGGCGGCCGGGATGTGCCAGAGGTCGGCGAGGTGCAGGGCCGCGGCGCGCTGGAACGCGTAGTTCTGGATCTGCGCGGAATCGAGGCCGCCGAAGGCGCCGACGCGGAGGTTGGC
Organism: Opitutia bacterium Tous-C1TDCM; assembly: GCA_002288455.1. Lineage (GTDB taxonomy): Bacteria > Verrucomicrobiota > Verrucomicrobiia > Opitutales > Opitutaceae > ER46. The sequence continues at coordinate 60,377 of NEUS01000005.1, read as the reverse complement.
GCTGAGGCCGGCGTCGCCCATGAGGCGTTCCTGGTCCTTTTCGAGGGCGAGGTTGTACTTGAAGAACGGCCGGTCGCTGAGCCCGCGACGGCTGCCGTCGCCGATGCCCGGCGCCGCTCCGATCGTGAAGACGAAGGAGACGATGATGACGGCGAGCAGCACCGCGAAGATGGCCTTAAAGTGGCTCTGGAAATAGCGCTGGATCCAGGTGATCATAGGGGAAAAGGGGAGAAGCTAGGTCGGGCCTCCGGAGTGGCAAGGGTGAATTCGCAGCGAGGCGCGACGGACGGCCCCGCGGGCGGAACGGTTGCCCGGATCCGGAATCGCTGGCGGCGCGGAGGTCCGGAAATCGGAGCGTTCCCTGCCCGCGACTTTGGGCTCAGGCCCGCGGCGTCGGCACGGGGGCCGTGGCGGTCCGGTCGGCGGGCCGTTCGCCCATGGCGAAAGGCGGGCGGGATTCCTCGAACGGGTAGGCGTCGAAGAGTTCGTCCATCGTCTGCCGGAAGAACGGCTGGTCGCCGAGGCGGCCGAGGGCGGCGTCGTAGTGCGCGACGAGCGGGTCGATGCGTTCGAGGGCGCAGCCGATAGGGTCTTCGCCGAAATTGTCGTCGAGGGTCTTGAAATCGTAGAGCGTGATCCGATTGAGGGGCCGGGCGGGTTGGAAAAGCGCGTCGGCCGCGGTGGCGCCGGGATCGGGGCGGAGCGCGGCGACGAGTTGCATCAGCACGAGGCGGTTGAGGCATTCGTTGAGCAGCTGGGTCGGCACCCGGAGCAGCGTGCTGAGCTGCGACGCGGAAATCGGCGGGAGGCAATCGCGGAAACGGCGGCAGATCGTGAGGAAAACGACGAGGGCGAGGCGTTCGCGCATCGACTCGGTGAGCGTGCTCCAGGCGGCCTGGCTGTTGCGGAAATGGACGTTTTGGACGGCGTAGCTGACGATGCCGCCGGTGAGCACGCAGAGCCACACGATGTAGAGGCCGGACATCACGACCAGCGGGAGGGCGAGGCTGCCGTAGAGGCTTTTCTCGAGGAGCACGCGGCGGGCGTAGAGGAAGGCGACGAGGTTGTTCAGGACCAGGAGCGCCGCGACCACGAGGGCGCCGATCAACGCGGCCCGCCAGAAGACGCGGGTGTTGGGGATCACGCGGTAGAACAGCGTGAGCACGATCGTGAGCATCGTGAAAGAGAACGCGGGCAGGGCGAGGCCGAGGGAACGCACCCATTGGGCGCCGATGGGCAGCTTCTCCATGAAGACGCTGAGGAAGGTGCCGGCGCCGAGGAGCGCGACGGACGAGAAGAACAGCACGGCCCCGAGCGTGAGCACGGTCCAGTAGAACATGATCCGCGCGAGCAAGGACCGGCCCTGGCGCACGCCCCAGATGTCGTTGAACGTGTCCTCGATCGACTTGAACAGGAGCAGCACGATCACGAGCAGCGAGAAAACCCCGAGCACACCGGCGGAGCCGGAACGGGAGGCGCGGACGACGTTGTCGATGAAGTCGACCAACTGGGGATTGACCTGCGGATCGGCGGTCCCGGCGACCTGCGCCTGGCCGGCGGCGGCCGGGGTGGCGTCGAGTGCCTCGTACTGCTGGATCTGGGGGGCGATGACCTTGAGCATCCGGTTCAAGGTTTCGGCGACGAGCCGCGGGTTGCTGTTGTTGCCGAGGGCGAAGCCGGAAACGAGCACGGTGATCGCGATGATCGGACCGAGGCCGAGCAAGGAACTGAAACTCAGGGCGGCGGCCCGGCTGGCGATCCGGGATTCCCCGAACACGGTGATCGTGATCGAGAGGACGCGGAGGAAGGCGTAGCAGCGGCCCTTGAGGGAACGCTCGTCGAGAAACGCGGATTGCCAGATCCCGCGCTGGTAGATGTGGGCGAGTTTGGCCCGGAGCGTCGGGGGCCGGGCGGGCTGGCCCGCCGGAGCGTGCAGGGGGGCGGCCACGGGCTCAGCCGGCGAGCAGGCGCCAGGCGAGGAAGCCCATGCCGCCGACGCCGGCAGCGACCGCGGCGGCCGCCGGGATCAGGCTGACGAAAATGGTGCTGCAGTAGAGGCCCACGGAGCCGACGACGAGGGCGGTCAGTTCCGGACCCGCGCCTTGGGCAAAGTACATGAAGCCCATGAGACCGAGACCGAGGGCGGCGCGAAACCGGACGACCGGATACATCGTGGACATGCCGAGGCCGAGGGCGGCGGCGAGGGCGAGGTCGATGAGCCCGAGAAAGACGAGGGGATGGGCGATCAACTTGGCCGGATCCATCGAGAAGAGTGCATCCAGACCGGGCAAGAGTTCCTCGGCCGCGGCGGCGACGAGCGTGACGATGGCACCGATCATGCCGATCTTGGCCGCGCGGGCCATGGCAATTTCGGGATCGGCCTTGCCCTTGGTGTCCTCGCTGCGCCCTTCGGCGGCATCGAGCATATCGCTTACCGTGATCGGCTTGGCGTCCTCCTCGGACTTGTTGAGCGTTTTGATCTCCTTCGCCTTCAGGGCGAGTTTCTTCTTTTCCGGGAAAATCGCGGCTTTAAGTTCGGGATTCGACTCGATCGTTACCCATTGCTCCGTGGCGGCATCGTAAACCAGCGACTCGGGCGTGAGCTGGCCGGTTTCGGCCAAGTCGGCCACCTGCTGCACGCTGAAGGGCCCGCGGGCCTCGGATTCATTCGCGTTGCGGACGTAGAGTTCCTGCGTGGCCATGGGCGGGAAACGTGGTTCGGCCGGCGGCGAGCGGCAAGAGTGTTTTGTCCCGGCGGGAACGGCCGGCCCGCCGGTTCACATGCGCGTGAGGGTGCGCAGGCCGAGCAGGCCGAGGCCGGTCTCGAGCAGGAGCAGCGTGCGGGCGCAGAGCAGCAGGCGGCGGGCGCGGACGGCGGGTTCGTCGACGAGGACTTTGTCCGCGTTGTTGAAAGAGCTGTATTCGCCCGCGAGTTCGTAAAGGTAGAGCCCGAGGAAGTGCGGGCGCAGCGATTCGCCGGCGAGGCGGACGGCATCGGGGAACTTCGTGAGTTTCCGCGCGAGCGAGATCTCGGCCGCGGTTTCCGGGGCGGTGGCGGCCGATTCGGCGGCGGCGTCGCCGGGGGCCGCGCCGGCTTTGCGGAAAATCGAATGGATGCGCGCGACGGCGTAGAGCAGGTAGGGGGCGGTGTTGCCGTCGAGGGCGAGCATCTTGTCCCACGAGAAAACGTAGTTGCTGCTGCGGTTCTGGGAGAGATCCGCGTATTGCACGGCGCCGATGCCGACGGTGCGCGCGATCTCGCGGCGTTCGTTTTCCGGCAAATCGGGATTCTTTTCCGTCACGATCGCGAAGGCGCGGTCCTCGGCCTCGTCGAGCAATGCCTTCAACCGGATGACGTCGCCGCTGCGGGTTTTGAGGGCCTTGCCGTCTTCGCCGGTGACGGCGCCGAAGGTCACGTGGTGCAGTTCCGGCAGACGGTAGTTTTTCGCCGCGAACCATTTTCTCACCGTGAGGTAGAGTTGTTCGAAGTGATCGGCCTGGCGGAAATCGGTGACGACGACGACGCCGTCGGCCTTGAAGTGCTCCGCCCGATACGCGGCGGTGGCGAGGTCGGTGGAGGCGTAGTTGCTGGCGCCGTCGGCTTTGCGGACGATGAAGGGCTGCGTCTTGAAACGCGGGTGTTCGGGATGGAAGACGACGAGGGCGCCTTCGCTTTCCTGCGCGAGTCCGGTCTCGGTGAGTTCGCGGTAGATGCGTTCGACGTGGCCGTTGTAGAAGCTCTCGCCGAGGTTGTGGTCGAAGCGGATGCCGAGGCGGTCGTAGATCTTTTGGAAAGCGGCGAGGCTGACGTCGGAGAAGGTCTGCCAGAGGGCGACGTTTTCGGGATCGCCCTGCTGGAGTTTGACGAGTTCGGCGCGGGCTACGTCGAGTTCGGGCGAGCCGTCGGGCGTGGCGTTGTGGCCCAGTTTGTAGAGGCGCTCGAGTTCCTCGATGGCGTCGGCGGCGAGGGCGGCGGGATCGGCCCAGCGCTTGTAGCCGTAGATCAATTTGCCGAATTGCGTGCCCCAGTCGCCGAGGTGGTTGTCGCGGACGACCTTGGCGCCGGTGAATTCGAGCAAACGGCAAATCGCCTCGCCGATCACCGCGGAACGCAGGTGGCCGACGTGCATCTGTTTCGCGGTGTTGGGCGAGGAGTAGTCGACGACCCAGGTCTGGCCGGCGTGGGCGGCGGCGGCGGCGGTGCGGAGGGCCGGGGCGGTGGCGAATTGGCGGAGCCAGGCGAGGAGGACGTCGGGCTTGAGCGAGAAATTGATGAAGCCGGGGCCGGCGATGGTGACGTCGCAGTCGGCGCGCAGATCCGCGGGCAGGGCGGCGACGAGTTGTTCGGCGACGGCGCGGGGGTTGAGTTTGCGGGCCTTCGCGTAGCCGAGGACGCCGTTGGCCTGGAAGTCGCCGTGCCGGGCCTCGGCGGTGCGCACATCGGGTTTGAAGTCCGCGGCGTCGGCCAGACCGGCCGCGGCGGCGGCGGCGCGGAGGGCCGCCTCGATTTCCGGAGCGAGCTGGAAGGTGACGTGCATCGGGCCAGAGAACCGGAAGCGCGGCGCGGCGGGCAAGCGCGGAGTTGGCCGCGGCGGAGGCGGGGCTTGCGCCGGAATCGGTGCGCAGTTGGCATCCCGCGAGCTTGTCATAGCCCTTCATGGAAGCGCATCTGGTCGAATTCCTCAGCCTGCTGTTGCGGTGGTTGCACATCATCGCGGGCATCGCGTGGATCGGTTCCTCGTTCTATTTCATCTGGCTGGACAACAGCCTGACCCCGCCGCCCCCGGGTTCCGACAACGGCAAGAAGGGCGTCTCCGGCGAACTTTGGGCGGTGCACGGCGGCGGTTTCTACAACCCGCAGAAGTACGCCGTCGCGCCGGCTTCGCTGCCGGACACGTTGCACTGGTTCAAATGGGAAGCCTACACGACGTGGCTTTCGGGCACGGCGCTGCTGGTCGTGGTCTATTGGCTGCGGGCGCAGACGATGATGGTCGATCCGTCGCTCACGACGTTGTCGACGCCGCAGGCGATCGGCATCGGCTTGGGCAGCATGGTGCTCGCGTGGTTCGTGTACGACGGGCTCTGCCGTTCGCCGTTGGGCAAACACGACACGTGGCTCGGGGCGGTCGTCTTCGCGTTGCTGACGCTGTTGGCGTGGGGGCTGCACCAGTTTTTGAGCGGGCGGGCGGCGTTCATCCACGTCGGCACGGCGATCGGCACGATCATGGTGGCGAACGTGTTCTTCGTGATCATCCCCGGGCAGAAGAAAATGGTGGAGGCGATGCGCGCCGGCGGCTTGCCGGATCCGATCTACGGCAAACGCGGCAAGCAGCGCAGCGTGCACAACAACTACTTCACGCTGCCGGTGCTGTTCATCATGATCAGCAACCACTACGCCTCGACCTACGGGCATCCGCAGGCGTGGGTGATTCTGGTGCTGATCTCGGCGGCGGGCGTGAGCATCCGGCACTTTTTCAATCGCCGCCACAAGGGCGTGCTCGCGTGGCAGTATCCGGCGCTCGGGGCCGGACTGCTCGGCATCGTGGCCTGGTGGACGGCCCCGCGGATTTTGCCGCTGCCGCCGCTGGCCCAGCCGGCGACCTTCGAGCAGGTGCGCGCGATCGTGGGGCAGCATTGCGTTTCCTGCCATGCGCCGGTGCCCACGTTTCCCGGGATCACGCAGCCGCCGGGCGGAGTGCTTTTGCACACGCCGGACGCGATCGCGCAGAACGCGCAGCGGATGTACCAGCAGGTGGTGGTCACGCGCATCATGCCGATGGCCAACACCACGCAAATGACGGATCTGGAGCGCGCGGTCGTCGCGGCTTGGGTGAAGGACGGCGGAAAAGCGAAGTAACGGCGGCGGCGGCGGGGAGGGGGGAAGCCGCACTCCGGGCCGGAGGCGAGGCGGGTTTTACCTCCGGCGCGGCCGGGATTTAGCCTCGACTTTCCGACCGGAAGCCGTTGCCTCAAAACTTTTACGCCCGGCGGGCGCTCCGCTTTGCCGTGCACCCTTATCACTATCCATGAGCAGCAAACGTAACATCCCGGCACGTCGGTTCATCAAGCCCTCGTTCACTTACCTGATCGAGAAGAAACGCGACGGCGGCGAGTTCACGCAGGAGGAGATCCGTTACATCATCGACAGCACCCTCGACGGCGAGATGCCCCAGCACCAGCTCGCGGCCCTCGCGATGGCGATCTACTTCTCGGGCATGTCTGCCCAAGAGACTGCGGATCTCACCGAGGAAATGATGCTTTCCGGCGAAGTGATCGACCTCTCGCACATCGCCAAGCCCAAGATCGACAAGTACTCGACCGGCGGCGTCGGCGACAAAACCTCCCTCGTCCTCGTCCCGCTCGCGATGGCCTCCGGCGTCGTCGTCCCGATGATGTGCGGCGTCGAGCACGACTACATTGTCAATACGCTCGAAAAGCTCGCGGCGATCCCCGGCTTCAAGGGCCACCAGACCACCGAACACTTCTCGTCCCAACTCGCCCGCATCGGCGGCGCGATCGTCGCCCAGACCGAGGATCTCGCCCCGGCCGACGCCAAGTTCTACGAGCTCCGCAAGGAAACCGGCACGATCCCGAGCCTTCCGCTCATCACCGGCAGCGTGCTTTCCAAGAAGCTCGCCGAAGGTTCCGAAGGCCTCGTCATCGATGTGAAGTGGGGCAACGGCTCGTTCATCAAGGATCTCGAGCAGGCCAAGCAACTCGCCCGCTCGATGACCCGCGTCGGCCGCTCCATGAAGCGCCGTTGCGTCGCCCTCGTCACCGACATGAACCAGCCGCTCGGCGACACCGTCGGCACCGCCCTCGAGGTCAAGGAAGCGATCCAGTTGCTCAAGGGCGAAGGTCCCGAGGACATGAAGGAACTCGTGCTCAAGCTCGGCATGGAGATCGTCCGCCTCGCCGGCGTCGCCGGTTCCACGCTCTCCGCCAAGCAGACGGTGCAGCGCCATCTCACCGACGGTTCCGCCCTCGAGAAGTTCAAGGATCTCGTCAAGGCGCAGGGCGGCGACACCGCCTACATCGATCACCCGGAGAAATTCCCGGCCGCCCGCCACATCCGCAAACTGCCCGCCCCGAAGCGCGGCTATGTGCACACGATCAATGCGGCGATGATCGCCCGCGGCGTGCACCTGCTCGGCGCCGGCAAGGAAAACCCGGGCGACAAGATCGACCACTCGGTCGGCGTTTCCGAAATCAAGAAGGTCGGCACCCAGGTCAAACAGGGCGAGCCGCTGATGATGATCCACTACAACGACGAGGCGAAGCTCGAGCAGGCTCTGGAGTACTTCAAGAACGCCTACCGCCTCGCCCCGAAGCGCCCGACGCCCCCGCCGCTCATCGTCGAGCGCGTGGCCTGAGGCCGCGGGAGCGAACTCGTATTGCGCAGGCCGGCGGCAGCGCCGGCCTTTTTCTTTTCCGCTTTCGGCCGTGCTGCGGGCGGGCGCAGCGACCGGCGCAGGATTCGGCGTCCGCCGCGCCAAAAAAATTGCGGGCCCGCTTCCGCCCGGCACAAGAGAGCCCATGTCCGATCTGCCGCCGCCGCCGAAATCCGAGAAAGCGCCTCCGCCCCCGGTGGACCGCTCCGCCTGGCCGAAGCCGTGGGCGCAGCTGAAGTACTTCACGTTTCAGCCGGCGATTTTCCCGCGGCTGCTCGGCCAAGTGTCGTCGGACGCGCGGCCCGGCGACTTCGTCAACGTCTACGACAAAAACGGCAACCTCGCCGGCGGCGGGCTCTTCAATCCGCGCGCCAAAATCCCGCTCCGCGTCGTCTGCCATTCCACCGAGCCGGTGCAGGAAAGTTATTTCGAGGGCGCGATCCGGCGGGCGGTCGCGTTGCGGCGCGACCTCTTCAAACTCGACGACGTCACCGATGCGTACCGGCTCATCGGGTCCGACGGCGACGGCCTCAGCGGCCTGACGATCGACCGCTACGGCGACACCTTGCTGTGCGAAGTCTATTCGCTCGGCATCGCGCAACGCCTGCCGCAGTGGTTGCCGTTGCTGCATGAATTGGCGGGGACGAAATTCGCCCGCGTGCAGGTGGACCACGACCTCGGTTCGCTCGAAGGCATCAAACCCTCGACCTTCAACGAAACCAACGCCGCCGCCCCGCGCACCGTGAAGATCCGCGAACACGGCATCCGTTACGAAGTCGACTTCTCCGAAGGCCACAAAACCGGATTTTTCTGCGACCAGCGCGACAATCGCCGCGCCCTGGTGCGTTTCACCAAGGACGCGCGCGTCCTCGATCTTTGCTGCTACACCGGCGGTTTTTCCCTCAACGCCAAGGTCGCCGGCGGCGCCGCGGACGTCACGAGTGTCGACCTCGACGAAGCCGCGATCGCCCAGGCCAAACGCAACGCGAACCTTAATCAGGCGCGGCTCAAGTTCGTGCACGCCGACGCCTTCGCCTACGCGCGGCAGATGCAGACGAACGGGGAGAAATGGGATGTCGTCGTCCTCGATCCGCCGAAGTTCATCTTCACGCGCGACGAACACGGAAACTGGGAAGGCCGGCAGAAATACGAGGATCTCAATTTGCTCGCGATCAGTCTCGTGAAACCGGGCGGGATCTTTGTCACGTGTTCCTGCTCGGGCCTGCTCTCGCTCGAAGACTTCGAGGCCCACGTGATCAAGGCCGCGCACCGCCAGAACCGGCGGTTGCAGTTTTTCGATCGCACCGGCCCCGGTCCCGATCACCCGGTTTATTCCAACTGTCTCGAAAGCCGGTATCTCAAAGTGCTCTGGGCCCGCGTCGTGTGAGCGGACCGGAGCCCAAGTTCGGCATTGCTGTACCCTCCGCGTTGACGCAAAACCTGCTCGCGATCATGCCGCTTCCCACCGCCGCTTTTTTCCGGATTTGCTTTGTCGGCGTGGCGTTGGCGGTCGCTTCGGCCCAAGCGGCGGAAAAGCATCCGCTGTTGGGCGCGACCCGCGAGCAGGTGCTGTCCCGCTACGGCGAACCCCGGAGCCAGATGGTCGCCGGCAACCGCGAAGTCTGGTTGTTCGCCCGCGAGCGGTTGGTTTTGCGCGAAGGAGTGGTGGTCGAGGTGGAGCGTTTCGCCGCCGAGCCGGCCCGCCGGGCGGCCGAGCCGGGTCCCGCCGCGGTTTCGCCCGCCCCCGCCCCCGCCGGCCAGAGCCAAGCCGCGCCGGTCCAGGTACCCTTGGCGCCCGCGCCGGCCCCGAATGTGCCGCAGCCGAATCCGGAAACGCTCGGCCCCGAGCCGGCCCCGCCGGCGCCGACTCCCGCCCCGGCCGCCGGGGCCGCCGCCCCCGAGTCCCGGTTGGAAATCAAACGCATTCTCCCGCCCTCGGCCGGGACCGGACGCGCTCCGGCACCTGCGCCCGCGGCTCCGACGGCCGAAGTTGTAACCGCGCCCGTAGCTCCGCCGGCCGGTGCCGCCGCGCGGCCCGCCTCGATCCCGTCCGCCGCGGTACCGGCAAGCCTGGGTTTGCCCGTGGCCGGACCCGCCCCGGCCGATCCTGCCGCCGATGCCGTGGCCAACGCCGTGGCGGTGGTGGAAACAGAGGAAGCGCCGAAGGCCGCGCCGGCCGGAGAAAAGACCGCGCCCAAGAAAGCCAAGATTTCCAGCGCCGCCCGCCGCCGTCTCGAAACGGCGGATACCGAGGTCGATGCGGCCGAGGCGATTCTCACGCCGCAAACCTACGTGATCGCCTTTCTGGTGATCGGCGGCGGCCTCGGCTATCTCGTTTGGCGCCGGCGCCAGCGCCAGCTGGAGTTGGCGGCCACGACGGTGTCGCATACGCCTTTCGCCCCGGAAGCGACCGGCGAGGCGGGCGCGGTTTTCACCGCCGGCCTGGTGGCGAAGCTCGAATGGAAGCGCTTCGAGGAACTCGTCGCGAGTTACTACCTCAAGACCGGCGTCGTAGCGGTGCGGACCAAGGCCGGCCCGAACGATCCCGTTAACATCAAGATTTCCTGGAAGGGCGAATCGCGGCCTTTCGCGTTGGTCCGCTGCCTCGCCCAGCCCGCGGGGCTGATCGATGCGAAACCGCTGCAGGAACTGTTCGCGGTGCTGGCGACCGAGGACATCCGCCGCGGCTACATCGTGACGACCGGCAAGTTCAACATTCCCGCGCGCGACTTCGCCGAGGAGAAACACATCACCCTGCTGCCCGGCGATATCTTCATCGAGAAACTCAACGCGTTGCCCGATGCGGCGCGCACGGAGTTGATGAACGAAACCACCGCCGGAGACTATGCCACGCCGTCTTGCCCGAAGTGCGACGCCAAGATGGCGAAGACGATGGACGATCCGCCGGTCTGGCGCTGCGCGCTCCACGCCGACCAGACGTTGCCGGTCCGCAAGTAAGCGACCGCGTCTCCGGCCTCCGGGATCCCTTCCCGGCTCCCGCGCAAAAAAAGACCCGCGGAACGAACCGCGGGTCGAAAGGGAAGGCGGCAGGCGGCCGCAGCTTCAGGCGGCGCTCAAACGCGGCCGAGGTAGGTGCCGTCGACCGTGCTGACGCGGATGACTTCGCCTTCCTTGATGAAGAGCGGAACCTGCACGGTGAGGCCGGTCTCGAGCTTGGCCGGTTTCTGGACGTTGCTCGCGGTGTCGCCTTTGATGCCGTCGGCGGACTCGATCACCTTGAGGGCCACGGTGGAAGGCAGGTCGACGGACAGGGCGCGCTCGTCGACGAAGAGGACGTCGACCTTGCCGCCGGGGGCGAGGTAGTTCTTCACGTCGCCCAGCTGCGTTTCCGTCAGCTCGATCTGCTCGAAAGATTCCGGATCGATGAACGCGTAGGCGCCGCGGTCGGCATAGCTGAACTCGAGCGTCTTGCGGTCGGTCGGGAGGACTTCGATCGAATCGGTGGAGGCGAAACGCTGGTCGAGGGCTTTGCCGTAACGCAGATTGCGCATCTTGATCTGCACGAAGGCGCGCAGGTTGCCCGGCGTCCGGTGCTGCGTTTCCATCACGAGGTGCGGCTCGTTGTTGAACTTGATGACTTGGCCTTTGCGGATGTCGTTGGCTGCGGGCATGGCGGAGGGTCGTTGCGGACGGTCGGGTTAAGGAAAAGAGGGTCGAGAGTGGGCAAGCGCCGTCGGGAGTGTCAAGGCCGCGCCCGGTCCCACATCCGCGCTTGCCCTCGGCGGGGGACGCTCCCGACACTGACCCGACCGCAATGAAACAACGCACCCTCGCGCGCGAGGTCTCCCTCCAAGGCAGCGCGCTCCACACCGGCGAAGCCGTGACTCTGACGATGAAGCCGGCGCCGGCCGGGACCGGGATTGTGTTCCGGCGCATCGATCTCAACGGCGCCCCCGAACTCCGCCCCCGTGTCGATCAGGTCACGGATCTGGTGCGTGCGACCACCATCCAGTCCGGCCACGCCAAGATCCACACCGTCGAACACGTGCTCAGCGCCCTCCACGGCTGCGGCATCGACAACGTGATCATCGAGATGAACGGCTCCGAGCCGCCGATCATGGACGGCTCCGCCCGCCCTTTTGTTAACCTCATTCTCCAGGGCGACCCGGTCGAGCAGGACGCCGACCGCGAATACTTCGAACTCGAGTCCGCCGTCTCCGTGACCCGCGGCAATTCCTCGATCATCGCGCTGCCCTGCGACCAACTCAAAATCTCGTGCACGTCGGCCGACGACCGCGGCATCCACACGCAGCACCTGTCGCTCACGATCGATCCGGATGTCTACATGACGCAGATCGCCGCCGCGCGGACGTTCACGATCTACGAAGATATCGAGGAATTGCTGAAGCTCGGCAAAATCAAGGGCGGCTCCCTCGACTGCGCCGTCGTCATCCGCGGCGACAAGATCATCTCGAAGGAACCGCTGCGCTTCGCCGACGAATTCGTCCGCCACAAGATCCTCGATATCGTCGGCGACATCATGCTCCTCGGCCTGCCGCTGAAGGCGCACATCGTCGCCACGCGTCCCGGCCATGCGATCAACGCGGAGCTGACGAAGGTCCTGTTCGCGAAACTCGAGGAACGCCGCAAGGGCCCGAAAAAGAAACCGCGCTCCGCCGTCGTGCTGCCGACGGAAACCTCCCTCGATATCCGCCGCATCCTCGACACGATCCCGCACCGCTATCCGTTCGTGATGATCGACCGCGTCGTCGAGTTCATCGGCAACGACGAACTCGTCGCGATCAAGAACGTCACCATCAACGAGCCGTACTTCATGGGGCACTTCCCCTCGAACCCGGTCATGCCCGGCGTGCTCCAGCTCGAGGCGATGGCCCAGGCCGCCGGCATCGTCATGCTGCGCCGCACCGCCAACGGCGGAAAAACCGCGTTCTTCATGAGCGCGGACAAGGTCAAATTCCGCAAACCCGTCCGCCCCGGCGACCAGATCATCATCAACGCCAAGATCACCAAAGTCCGCGGCGACAAACTCGCGGCGGCCGAGTGCAACTGCACCGTCGGCGGCCAGGTCGTTTCCTCGGCCGAGCTGATGTTCGCGGTCGTCGACGAAGGGGAGGAGTGAGCCGATGGCGGCGACGATCCATCCCACCGCCATCATCGAGCCGGGAGCCGAGCTCGGCCCGGACGTCGCGGTCGGCGCCTACGCTTTCGTCGGCGCCGGCGTGAAGCTCGGCGCCGGCACGAAGCTCCACCATCACGCCTCCGTCGAGGGCAACACCGAGCTCGGCGCGGCCTGCGAAGTCTTCCCCTACGCCTGCCTCGGCGGCAAGACGCAGGACCTCAAGTTCAAGGGCGGCAACCCCGGCGTCCGCATCGGCGAGCGCAACGTCTTCCGCGAATACACGACCGTCCATGCCGCGACCTTCGACGGCGATTTCACGCGCATCGGGTCCGACAATGTCTTCCTCGCCGCCACGCACGTCGCGCACGACTGCGTGCTCGGCAACCGCATCATCATGAGCAATGGCGCCGTGCTCGCCGGCCACGTCGTCGTCGAGGACCACGTTGTGATCGGCGGCTACGGCGGGGTGCATCAATTCTGCCGGCTCGGCGCGCACGGGATGCTCTCGGCCTGCGCCAAACTCGTCCACGATCTCCCGCCGTACTGCATCGCCGACGGCGTGCCGGCCGAGGTGCGCGCGATCAACAAGGTCGGCCTCGAGCGCCACGGCTTCACCCCGGAGCAGATCGACCGCGTGAAACAGATCTATCGCATCCTTTACCGCGACGGTCTCAACCGCACGCAGGCGCTGGAGAAACTCGCCGCGCATCCCGCGGCCGCGACCGACGAATTCCGGCATCTGCTGGCCTTCGCCCAAGCCGGCACCCGCGGGTTGGCGCCGGGGGCGCGCTGAGGCCGACTCAGCTTTTCTTTTTGTAGACGGTCGCCGGATCGAAGAGCCGATCGGCGGTCGTCGTGAGTTTGTAGCCGGTTGCCGCCGCCGTCTCGAGGTCGGCGAGCTTCCGGTAGAAGCAGGATTTGAAACCGTTGTGGCAACTCGCGTTGGCGGCGCCGGTTTGCTCGACCTTGATGAGGAGTACGTCCTGGTCGCAGTCGGTGCGGAGTTCGCGCACGTGCTGCACGTTGCCCGATTCCTCGCCCTTGATCCAAAGCTTGTTGCGGGAGCGGCTCCAGTACGTCGCCTTTTTCGTCGCGAGCGTGTGGGCGAGCGCCTCGGCGTTCATGAAGGCGAACATCAGCACCTCGCCCGAATGCACATCCTGCGTGATGCAGGGAATCAGCCCGTCGGGGCCGAACTTCGGTTGCAGCGTCGCGCCGAGTTCGATCTCGGCCGTCGTCGTGCGGGCAGGAAAGACGAAGGAGCTCATGGAACCGCCGAGCGTGCGGGCCCGCCCCGCGCCGAGGCAACCCTGCAATCCGCCGCCGCGCCGGGGCTGTCCGGCTTGGCCTAGGCCTGCGCGATCTGCCGGAGGTAATCGTAGCTGTACAGCCCCGTACGGTGGCCGTCGCTGAAATCGAACCGGATCGCATAGTTGCCGACCTGCTCCCAGCCGACGACCTCGACGCCCGGAAAACGCTTCGGGCCGTCGCCTCCGTAGCGGTTGCCCAAGATGTCGCGTTCGCCTTGGTTCGAGGCACTCGGCGAGGCCGCTCGAAGGTCCTCGAACGGGTGGTACGTTTCCCGGCCGTCGCCCCAAACGATGCCGACCTCCCGGCCGATGAGCTGGATGTTGACGGGTGTCTGCATGGACGCCGCAGAAAGGCGGCAACGCTCCCGGAAGAACAGCTCATTTTCGTTCGGGAACTGTCCCGGCAAGCCATCGCCCTTGGGTTTTGGCGCCGGCCCTGAGCGCCGAGGTTGACCTGCCGGACGTCGGCCGACTTGTTGGGCTTGTTCACAAAGCGCGGTTCGGGATGTGAAAATGTGAACAAGTTTAGGGGTCGCCAAAGGGTCTTTTCTTGACGGTTGGGGGGCAGAGTGGGTTGAAATGGGGCGTTGTGGAGCGGTAGGGCTCCTTTCACCCACATGGCGCAGGCAGACAATTCCGTCTTTACGGGCTTTTTTGAGCACACGTTGGACGACAAGGGTCGACTCACGATCCCGTCGGCGTGGCGTCATGCCCCGACGGAAGAGGGTGGGGCGGGGGTGGCTTTTTTGGCCACGCCGCACCCGGACGGTTACATCGCCGTGCTGCCCCCCGCGGAGGTGACGAAGCTGCGCGAAAAGGTCTCGGCGCAGAAGCTGGGTGACTCCTCGGCGCAGGCCTTTCTCGCGCGTTTCTTTTCCCGGACCCAGGGCTTCACGATCGACAAGGCGGGCCGCACGTTGCTGACGCCCGACCTGCTCAAGCATGCCGGGATCGAGCGCGACGCCGTCCTCGTGGGCTCCCTGACCAAGTTCAACATCTACAGCCCCGCCCGCTGGAAACAGGAAGAGGCGCGGACGGCCGGCGAGAACTACGGCGATGTCATGCGCCGCCTCGACATCTGAGCGCCCGGTGCTGTCCCCCGAAATCTCCGACCCTGTCCTCCCCATGATCCGTCGCGCCGCCAAGATCAAAGCTCCCGTTCCCCGGGTTCCTCTCCGGAAAGCGGCGCTGTCGGCTTCGCCCGCGGCGCGGCGGCCGTTTCCGGCCTGGATCGATGCCGCGGAACGCGCGGTGGCTTTTCCCGCCGTTGGGGCCACGCCGCGCATCCGGGATTCCCTCGTTTTGCGGACCGTGGTTGCTCCGAAAAAGTCCGCCAACCCGAAGAGTCTCACCGATGTCCCTGCTGCACGATGAGACCCGCCCCGGAGTCATGACCCCCGGCCACTATCCCGTGTTGCGGCGCGAGGTCGTCGACTTCCTCGCGCCGCGGCCGGGCGGCCGCTACCTCGACTGCACCTTTGGCGGCGGCGGCCACTCGCGCGCCTTGCTCGAAGCCGCGCCCGGAATCGACGTCGTTGCGCTCGACCGCGATCCGGCCGCCGCTCCGCGCGCGGCGGCCCTGCGGGAGTCTTTTCCGGGTCGCTTCGCGCTCGTCGATCGGGATTTCGGCCGCCTCGGCGAACTGCCCCTCGCGGATTTCGACGGCATCCTCTTCGACTTCGGCGTCTCCTCGTTCCAGCTCGACGATCCGGAGCGGGGTTTTTCTTTCCGCACCGACGCGCCCGCCGACATGCGGATGGATCCGCGCACCGGCGTGCCTGCCTCCCTCTGGCTCGAGACCGCCACCGAGGACATGATCGTCCGCGCCGTGCGAGATTTCGGCGAGGAACCGCACTGGCGCCGAGTCGTCCGCGGCCTCATCGCCGCGCGCGGCACCGGTGCGTTGGCGCGCACCGCCCCGCTCGCCGACACTATCGCCGCCGCCATCCCGGCCCGCGACCGGCACCAGTCGCGGATCCATCCCGCGACGCGCGCGTTCCAGGGTATCCGGATCGCGGTCAACGACGAGCTCGGCGCCATCGACCGTGCGCTGCCGGCGGCGTTTGCCCGGCTGGCCGCGCCCGCCCCGGGCCGCCCCGGCGGCGTGCTCGCCGTGATCAGTTTCCATTCCCTCGAGGACCGGCCCGTGAAGCAGTTTTTCCGCCGCTGCTGCGGCCAGCCCGAGAGCGCCGACGACGCCACGCCGCAGGACCTGCGCGTGAAAACCGCCGAGCCGCTCACCCGCAAACCCGTCGTCCCCGGCGACGCCGAACTCGCCGCCAATCCCCGCAGCCGCTCCGCCAAACTGCGCGCGCTGCGCCGGCTCTGAGCCCTCCGCCCCGCGCCGCCACCCCCCGCTTTCCGTCCCCTCCCTGCCGCCATGAAAAAGAATTCCCGTGCCTTTGCGAACCAGCTCGTCGTCTGCCTGCTCCTCGCGATCGGGGCCGGCGGAACCGTGGGCCTCGGCATGGTCTGGATGCGTCACCAGATTTCAACTACGGCCAACGGCAACCGCCAGGCCGCCGCCCGCGTCGCCGAGATCGAGCGGCTGATCGGCGAGAAACACGCCGCGATCGAGAGCGCGCAGCGCCCCGATCTGCTGCGGGAGCGCAACGTCGCGCTCCGCCTCGGCCTCGTGTCGATGAACGACGTGCCGGTCGTCAACGTGCCCGAGGACGTCGTCCACCGCATGGCGGTCCGCGCCAACCGCGAACTCTTCGCCGAGGCCGCGCCCATCACGCTCCGGATCGCCCAGCGCTGACGCCGATGTCGAAGGGGTATTCCTCGAGCTACCGCATCGCCCTCCTCGCCGGCCTCCTGCTGGCATGCTTCGGCGTGCTCGCGGTCCGGCTCGTGTGGCTGCATGCCATCAACCGGGACGAACTCCTCGCCACCATCACGCGCACCCGCCAGCAGCTGATCACCGAGACGGCCCGGCGGGGCGACATCTTCGACCGCCGCGGCGTGCCGCTGGCCACCAGCCGGTCCGTGATCGAGCTCGGGGTCGACCCCAACTACCTCCGCCCGCAGGACGAAGCCAAGTGGCCGCAGCTCGCGCAGCTGATCGGCATGCCCGAGGACGAGCTCCGCCGGATCTTCACGACCAAGTTCCGCGCGCCCGCCCCTGTGGCCGCCGCGGCCCCCGCCGCCGCTCCGGTGGGCATCCGTCTGGCGCTGGCCGGCGCCGAAGCCGCGGCGGCTCCGGTCGCGGCGGCGAAGGCCGAGGCCGACGACGGCGAGGCCGCGGTCCGGGGCGGCGAGAAAGAACCGCGCCGCATCCAGTGGGCGCGTTTGCGCGACGACGTGTCGGAGGAGCTCTACGCGGAGATCCGCAAGCTCGGCATCCAGGGCATCACGGGCGACCGCATTTACCGCCGCGTCTATCCCAGCAACCAGCTCGCGGCCCATGTCGTGGGTTTTGTGAACAAGGCCCAGGAGCCCGCCGCGGGAGTCGAGGCGGTGTTCGATTTCTATTTGCGCGGCCAGGATGGCTGGCGGGTGGGGGAGAAGGACGGCCGCAACCGCGAACTCGCCCAGTTCCGCACGCGGGAAGCGCCGCGCGTCGACGGCTACAACGTCGCGCTCTCGCTCGACCTCGGCGTGCAGGATGTCGTCGAGCAGGAGCTGCTCTACATCGCCGAGAAATTCCGCCCGCTGAAGGCCACCATCATCGTGAGCGATCCGCGGACCGGCTTCATTCTCGGCCTCGCGAACTACCCCAGTTTCGATCTCAACCTGTACAACAAGGTGCCGAAAACGGAGTTGGCGCGGATGAAAAACGCCGCCGTCGCCGACGTTTATGAACCCGGCTCCGTCTTCAAGATTGTAGCCGCGGCGGGCGCGGTCGAGGACCGGCTGGTCACCCCGAACCACGTTTTCGATTGCGCCCTCGAGCGCATCGCCCACCGCGGCCAGATGGTGAAGCTCCCGTCGGAGGACCACCGGATGGGCGACCTGACGGTTTCCGAAATCATCAGCCATTCGAGCAACAAGGGTGCCGCCCAGCTGGCGCTCCGGCTCGGCGAGCCGCGGTTCTTCGAGTACGTGCGGAAATTCGGTTTCGGCGCCTCCCTCGGGTTTCCCGTCGGCGGCGAGGTCGGCGGCATTTTGACCGACTACCGCAAGTGGAACCCGATCGACATCACGCGGATCGCGATGGGCCATTCCGTCGCCTCCACCGCCCTGCAGATGCACCAGGCCATGACCGTCATCGCCAACGACGGCGTGCTGATGCGGCCCCAGCTGATTTCCCATATCACCGATGCCGCCGGCGAAACCGTCCGCCGCCACGGTCCCGAGGAAATGCATCGGGTCGTCTCGAAGGAAACGGCGCACAAGGTCGCCCGCATGCTGGAGGGCGTCGCCTCCGTCGGCGGCACGGCGGCGGAAGCCGCCATCCCGGGTTTCGATGTGGCCGGCAAGACGGGCACGACGCAGAAACTGGTCGAGGAGCTGCGCGCCGACGGCACCCCGCGGCTGGTGTATTCACGGAAGCATCACGTCGCCTCCTTCGTCGGTTTCTTCCCCGCCGGCCGGCCCCAGGTCGCGATCTCGGTGATCGTCGACGAGGCCAAGGTCCAGTCGCCGAGCGGCGTCGCGTACGGCCGCGTGGTCGCCGCGCCTTCGTTCAAGCGGATCGGCGAACGCCTCATCACCGTCCTCGACATCCGGTCGGACAGCGAGCCCGTGCGGCCCCGTGCCTACGCCTTCGCGCAGCAAGGAGTTCCCCGGTGATCGGCTATCTCACTTCCGATGCCGCGCTGATCCACGCGTTTGCGCGGCCGCGTCCGGTGCGCCGCACCCGCCGCGAGACGCTCGAGGCGGACCGGATCTTCAAGCTGGCCCCGCGGCTCGGCGACTGCTTCGGCGACGGCGAAGCGCTGGCCGTCAAGGGCCCGCTCGACCGGCCCGTTTCCGGGCTTGTGACCGACAGCCGGCGCGTGGTGCCGGGGACGGTGTTTTTCGCTTTGCCGGGACGGCGCACGGACGGCGCCGCGTTTATCGACGACGCGGTCAGCCGCGGCGCCGTCGCCGTGGTTTCGCGCACGATGCCGGCGCACGCCCCGGCGAAAGTGACCTTTGTCCAGGTCGCCGACCCGCGGGCCGCGCTGGCCCGGGCCGCGCAGCGCCACTACCGGTTCCCGGATCGCGATCTCGGCGTGGTCGGCGTCATGGGCACCCACGGCAAGACGACGGTCGCCTACCTGTTGCAGCACCTGCTCGGGACCGACCGGCGGATCGGCCGAATCAGCTCCATCACCTACGATCTCGGCGCCCGGTCGGTACCGGCGTACCGGACGACCCCGGAATCGCTCGATGTTTTCGGACTGCTGGCGCAGATGCGCGACGCGGGTTGCCGGCAGGCGATCCTTGAAGTCAGCTCCCAGGGTCTGGATCAGCAGCGGGTCCACGGCGTGGAATTCGGGGCCGTGGTCTGCACGAATCTCGAAGGCGAAGGCTGCCAGCTCGGATCTGCTCTGCGCCTTTGCGCCGGCGAAAACGGGGCGCGGCCGAAGGTTGCCGTGGTGAACCTCGACGATGCCGGCGGTGTCCGGCTGGCGGAACAACTCTCGGTTTCCGGTCCACGGTTGGTCACCTACGGCGAACATCCCCGGGCCGAAGTGCGCGCCGAGCATCCGGTTTTCCGGGACCGACGCACTTGTTTCCGGCTGGTTTGGCCGGGAGGCGCGATGGAGCTCGATGCCCCGCTCGTCGGTCGCCGCAATCTCGGCAATCTCCTCGCCGCCGTCGCGACGGCCTGGGCGCTCGGGCGCGACCCGCAGGTGGTGCTCGCGCGTCTGCGCTCTTTTCCCGGCGTGCCCGGCCGGCTGGAGCCGATCGATGCGGGGCAGGCCTTCGAGGTCTTCGTCGACTACGCGCACTCCGCCTCGGCGCTGCGCCCTACGCTCGCCGATTTGCGGATGCGGACGAACGGCCGGCTCCTCGTGGTGTTCGGTTGCGGCGGCGGTGGCGCGGCCGCGGCCCGCGCCGCCATGACGGCGGCGGTCCAAGCGCAGGCGGATTTCGCCATCGCGACGGCCGACAACCCGCGTCACGAGCGGCCGGCGGACATTTTCGCCGCGATGCAGGCGGGCGTGACCGCACCCGCGCGGATCACGTGGATCGAGGATCGGCGGCGGGCCATCGGGCTCGCCCTTGAGCTCGCGAAACCGGGCGACTGCGTCGTCGTGGCGGGCAAGGGGCATGAGAGCTTTCAGGAATTCGCGGATACCGTGGTGCCGTTTGACGACCGTCAGGTCGTGCGGGAACTGCTCGGTCGGAAACTTAACCGCCCCTTGGCCGGGGTTGCTGGCTGACGCTGCACGATGCCCGAGTTTAACCCCGAATCCCTTGCCACTTGGACCGGCGGCCGTTGGACGGTACCGCCGGCGGCGCGCCTGACCGGGTTCCACTTCGATACGCGCAAGCTCGCGGCGGGCGACGTCTTCGTGGCGATCCGCGGCGAGCAACGGGACGGGCATGACTTTCTGGCGGCGGCGGCGGCGGCGGGGGCGGCGGCGGCATTGGTCGCCCGGCCGAACCCGGCGGTGGCGCTGCCGCAATTGGTGGTCGCGGATCCGTTGGCGGCGTGGCATGCGGTCGCGGCCGAGCATCGGCGCGCGTTTCGCGGTCCGGTGGTCGGAATTTCCGGCAGTGCCGGGAAGACTTCGACCAAGGACCTGCTGGCGCTCCTCCTCGGCGGGACCGCGAGCGGGGTGGTCGCCACCGAGGGCAACCTCAACAACCACCTCGGCGTGCCGTTGACGTTGCTCCGGCTGGATCCCGCGCGGCACACCGCGGCGGTGGTCGAGGCCGGCATCAGTGCGCCCGGCGAAATGGCGCCGCTGGCCCGGATGATCGATCCCGATGTCGCGCTCATCACGCTCATTGCCGCGGCGCACACCGAAGCGCTCGGCGGGCTCGAGGGCGTGGCGCGCGAAAAGGCGGTGCTGCCGGCGGCCACGCGCCGGAGCGGCGTGGCGGTCTTTGCCAAGCCGACGGCCGAGTACGCGCCGTTCCGCGAATTGGGCGTGCGGACCATGGTGGTGGAGCGGGCCGAGGTGGTGCGGCCGGCGGAACCGCCGAAGGATACGGTTTACTTTTCGGTTTCGCACCGGGAGGAGGAGACGGCGGTGTCGCTCGCGTACGGACTGCCGCCGCCGCTGACGTTTGTGTTTCGCCGGGTCACCGACGGCCAGGCCCAGAATGCGGTGCTCGCGATCTGCGCGGCGCTTTGGCTCGGCGTGGCCCGCGAGCAGATTCAGGCGCGGTTGGCCGGTTGGCAACCGGCGCGGCTCCGCGGCGAGATCCGGCGGGAGCACGGGCGGCTGATTTACGTCGATTGCTACAACGCGAATCCCGCGTCGATGGCAGATGCGCTGCGGACCTTTGCCGGGGTCGCCCCGGCCGACCAGCCGCGGCTCTACGTGCTCGGTTGTATGGAAGAACTCGGCGCCGAGGCGCGGCGCTCCCACCACGAGCTGGGCGCGTCGCTCGAGCTGCGGCCGGGCGATTTTGTTTTCGTAATCGGAACCTGGGCGCACGAGATCTGCGCCGGCATTCTCGAGCGCGGCGACTTCACTGCGCAGATCCGGCAAATCTCCACTCACGAACCTGCCGCCGCCGTGCTCGGCGATTGGCGCGGTTCGGTGTTCGTCAAAGGCAGCCGGCGTTACCAACTGGAAAAAGTCCTCGAGGTGCAGACCTCGCTGCCCCTGCCGTGCTGAGCTACCTCGCAGATTATTCCGAGTATTTCGGCCCGTTGCGCCTGCTGCGGTACATCACGCTGCGCACGGCGTTGGCCGCGCTGACCGCGCTCGTGATCGGCTTCGCGATCGGGCCCTTGCTGATCCGGAAATTCAAACAGCTGAAATTCGGCCACGGCTACATCGACGACCGCACCGGCGCCCTCGGGGCGACGTACTTCGACAAGAAGCACACGCCGACGATGGGCGGATTGATCATCTTCGCTTCCGTGTTTTTCAGCGCGGTTCTCTGGGCGGCGCCGAACATCTGGGTGTTCACGAGTCTGTTTGTCTACGCTTCGCTCACCGTACCCGGTTTCCGCGACGACTACCTCAAGGTCGTGCACAAGAACCGCGACGGCATCGCCTCGTGGGAGAAAATCGCGTGGCAGTCGTTCGCGACCTTCGGCGCGCTCGGGCTGCTCCTCCTGCATCCCGACAGTTCGCGCGAGATCCGCGAATTCTGGGTGCCGTTCGTGAAACACGCGGTCGTCACGCATATGCCCTGGTGGATGCTCGTGACGCTCCTCTATCTCTGGATCGTCGGCTTCAGCAACGCGATCAATCTGACCGACGGCCTCGATGGCCTCGCGGTCGGCTGCACCATCACCGTCGCGCTCGTCATGGGCATCATGGCCTACGTGGCCGGCAACGTGATCTACTCGGAGTATTTGCTCATGAGTCACGTGCCGAAGGTCGGCGAACTCACCGTGATTTGCGGGGCGCTGATCGGTGGGTGCATGGCTTTCCTCTGGTTCAATTCGCATCCGGCGGAAGTGTTCATGGGCGACACGGGCTCGCTCGCGCTCGGCGGCCTGCTCGGCGTGATGGCCTTCATGATCCACCATCCGCTGACGCTCGTGATTGCCGGCGGGGTGTTCGTGATGGAGCTGCTCTCGGTCGTCGCGCAGGTCGGCTGGTTCAAGTACACGAAGCGCCGTTACGGGGAAGGCCGCCGGGTCTTCCTCATGGCGCCGATCCACCACCATTTTCAGAAGAAAGGCTGGCCCGAGACCAAGGTCGTCCTGCGCTTCTGGGTCCTGTCCCTCGGCTGCGCGCTCGCCAGCCTCGCCACCCTCAAATTGCGCTGACCATGCCTCCTGCCGCGCGTCCCGACCGTTTCCGTTTTCCTTCGACCTCCGGCATGGCCGCAGCGGCATTGCCGTCGCGCCCGGCCGGACTGCCGCCGGTCGTCGGCGGGAATCCCATGCTCGGCAACCGCGCCCTCATGCGCGCCTGGGCCGCGCGCCGTTCCCGCTTGGCCGCCGCCGCGGGCCTGCCCCGCCGCTGAATTCCGCCGCCTCCTCTCCGCCCGTCCAACCTCCCCGTTTTCCAACCTCCGTCCCGTTTCCCTATTATGAAAATCCTGAAGATTTTCGGCCTCGTTGTGGGCATTCACCTGTTCGCCCTCGTCCTCATTCTCGC
This sequence comes from Opitutia bacterium Tous-C1TDCM, assembly GCA_002288455.1. Taxonomy (GTDB): domain Bacteria; phylum Verrucomicrobiota; class Verrucomicrobiia; order Opitutales; family Opitutaceae; genus ER46. The sequence continues at coordinate 37,405 of NEUS01000005.1, read as the reverse complement.
CAATCCGGGCTGCAGCTCGACGTCGAAGCCGGCGCCGACTCCGGCCGATACGGTCGTCACCCCGCCGCCGACGGTCAGACTGCCCGCCCCGACGCCGACAGCGACGCCGGCCGCGGCCCCCGAAGCGCCGCTGTTCGCGCCGGTGTCTCCGGCTTTCAACCCGGATGCTCCCGCCACGGCGGCCGCGGCCGGCGGTGTGCGCTTCGTGCCGACTCGCCCGGGCTCGCCCGTCGCCGGGGCGCTTGTCGCGGAACCGGTGACGGATGTGACTCCGACCAGCACCTACGTGGTCAAGTCCGGCGACAGTCTCTGGACCATCGCGAAGAAGCACAATCTGACGCTGTCGCAATTGGCCGCGGCCAACAGTCTGCCGGCCAGCGTCAATCTGAAGCCCGGCCAAAAACTGCTGATTCCCGGCAAGGGCAACGGCAACGCGGCGCCCGCGGCGGCCGCTCCCGCGACCGGTGCCGCCGCCCCGGCCAAGGCGGTCGAACCCGCCCCGGCGCGGGCGACCGGATCCGGCACCAAACACACCGTCAAGTCCGGTGAATCCCTCGGCGGCATCGCCCGCCTCTACGGCGTCAAAGCGCCCGACATCGCCGTCGCGAACAACATCTCCGATCCCGCGAAAATCCGCGCGGGGATGGAGTTGGTGATTCCCGGCGGCGATGCCGCGAAGGCCGCCAAGAACGGCGCCGCGAAATCCGTCGCCCCGAAGTCGGCCGCCGAAGCCGCCCGCCCGCCCGCCGTGCCGATGCTGCTGGCGCCGCCGCCGTCGAACCAGGTGCCGGTGATCCGCATCGAGGACAATCCCCTGACGCCGGCGCCGAAAGCGCCCTGAGTTTGCCGCCGCCGATGTCCGCTCCCCGCGCTTCCGCCGCTTCCGGCACTTCGCTGCTCAGTCCCGCGACGATCATCATCGTCGCGGCGGTGGGCCTCGCGATTCTGGGCCTGACGATTCTGTTCAGCGCGAGCGCGTGGTTCTGGAAGGGACCGTATTTCTATCTCAACAAACAGGTCGTCGGCGTCGTGGCGGCGGGCGTGCTCTGTTTCGTGGTCAGCCGGGTGAACCTCGACTACGCACGGCGCTACGCGTGGTGGATTGCCGGCGTGCTGCTCGTGCTGCTGCTGTTGGTGCTCATCCCCCAGATCGGCATTTCGGTAAAGGGCAGCCGCCGCTGGCTCGGCTACGGGCCGGTGCGGTTGCAGATTTCGGAATTCGCGAAGTTCGGGCTCGTCTTCTGTCTCGCGCACTTTCTCGCGCTGAATCAGACGCGCATCTCGGAATTTGTGCGGGGCTACCTGGCTCCGTTGGGCATCATCGGGGCCTTCGCCATTCTCGTGGTGCTGGAACCCGATTTCGGCGCCGCGGCGCTCCTCGTCGCCGTCGGCCTGGTCCTCATGTTCCTCGCGGGCGCCCGCTGGCGTTACATCGTGCCGACGGTTGCGGCGGTCACGGGCGCGTTTGCCGTGCTGGTGATGAACAACCCCAACCGGTTGCGGCGGATGATGGAGTTTCTCAGCGAAGAGAAATCCCACCAGCTGCGCCAGGCGCTCGCCGCCTACGCCGCCGGCGGCATGGAGGGCACGGGGCTCGGGCAAGGCCGGCAGCAACTCAGTTATCTGCCGGAAGCGCACACGGACTTTATCTTTTCCGTCGTGGGCGAGGAACTCGGGATGTGGTTCACCCTCGGGATTGTCGGCCTTTTCGCCGTCATTTTCATCTGCGGTCTGCTGCACCTCCGGCGGGCGCCGAACCTGTTCCACTTCCTGCTCGTGGCCGGCTGCGTGCTGCTGATCACCATCCAGGCCGTCATCAACATCGGCGTCGTCACGGGCATCTTTCCGACCAAGGGCATGTCGCTTCCGTTTATCAGCGCCGGGATTTCCAATCTCCTCCTCATGGGGATTTTGCTCGGCGTGATCTGGAACACCCACCGCACCTGGGGCCGCGCGACGATGCGCGAGGAAGTGCGGACGATGCGGGAGGTGCTGGCATGAGCCGCTTCCTCATCACCTGCGGCGGCACGGGCGGCCATCTCTCGCCGGGAATTTCCCTCGCGGAGGGATTGCAGGCGCGCGGCCACGAAACGGTGCTCCTGATTTCGCGCAAAGCGGTCGATACCCGCCTGGCCGGGAAATATCCGCACCTCCGCTTCGAGCGCATGCCGGGAACGGGCCTGTCGTGGCGGCCCGCGGGCTTGGCGCGTTTTGCCGTTTCCCAGACCCAGGCGGTGCAGTTTTGCCTCCGTTTGATGCGGCGCTTCCGGCCCGAGAGTATTGTCGGCTTCGGCGGCTTCACCTCGGCCCCGGTGATGCTGGCCGCCGGCGTACTCGGAATTCCGTCCGCCTTGCACGAATCGAACCGCGTGCCCGGCCGGGCGGTGCGGACGCTCGGCCGGTTTGCGGACCGGTTGTATTTGCCGCCCGGCATCCGGTTGCCCGGCATCGGGAACGCGGTCGTCCGCCATGTCGGCTTGCCCGTGCGGAGCGAGATCGTGCGCGTGCCTGCCGGGACCGCCCGGGCGGCCCTGGGCTTCGATCCCGACCTGCCGCTGCTCGTGCTGCTCGGCGGCAGCCAAGGTGCGACCGCGCTCAACCAGTGGGCGCGCTCCGCGGCGCCGGCACTGGCGGCGGCCGGAACCCAGCTTTGCGTCGTGACCGGCCTCGGCAAAGGTGAGGAGGAAACGTTGGCCCATCCGGGGCCGGCCGGCCGGCCGGTGACGGCCCGCTTCCTCGCGTTCAGCGACCGCATGGCGGAGCTGATGTCCGCCGCCGATCTGGTGGTGTCGCGCGCCGGGGCCGGCACTTTGGCGGAATTGATCCGCTGCGAAACTCCCGCCGTGCTGGTGCCGTATCCCCAGGCGGCGGACGATCACCAGCGGGCCAACGCCGACTACTTCGCCCGCGAGGGCGGGGGCACCGTCGTGCCGCAGACGGAACTCGACCGCCTCCTGCCGCAGGTGCTGGCGCTGCTGCGCCACGGAGCGGCCCTCAGAATCCACCGCGAAAATCTGCGCCGGATGGATCGCGCCAATTCCCTCGAACTCATGCTCGTCGATCTCGAGCACCTGGCCCGTCGTCCCCGTCCGGGGCGCGGCGAAGGTACGCTGGTGATCGCCTGATTTTCGTCCCATGACCGAATTGCATCCGCTTCCCGCCGTTGCCGCCGCCGCCCGCGATTGGGCGGCGCACGCGGCCGCGCTCGGTGCCGGTGTCGGTGCGGCGACCCGGCTCGTGCGGGAGGAACCGTTGGCGGCCAAGACCACCTTGCGCGTTGGCGGCGCCGCCCGGCTCTACGCCGAACCGGCCTCGGCGGCCGATCTCCGGTCCTTGCTGCGGACGGCGCAGGCGCGCGGCCTCGACGTATTCGCGCTCGGGCGCGGTTCCAATCTGGTGGTGCCCGACGAAGGCGTCGACGGACTGGTGATCGCGTTGGCGCACGAATTTTGGGCGCGGTTCGAACCGTTGCCCGACGGCAAGCTTTGGGTCGGAGCCGGCTTGCGGCTGAAAAATCTCTGCGGGCTCGCAACCCAGGCCGGCTTGGCGGGCTTCGAGTTTCTGGAGGGAATTCCCGGCGCGGTCGGCGGCGCCCTGCGCATGAACGCCGGGGCGATGGGCAGTTGGATGTTCGATGTCGTCGAGGCGGTGGAGCTGATGACTCCCGAGGGCGAGATCCGGCGCGTGGCCAAAGCCGAACTGCATGTCGACTACCGCCATTGCGAAGAACTCCAGCGGGCCTTTGCGCTCGGGGCGTTGCTGCGTCCCGCCTCGCTGGCGGCGGCGGCGGCGATCGGAGACCAAATCGCGGCGTACCGGCGCAAGCGCCAGGAATCCCAGCCCCGCGAAGCCAGCGCCGGGTGTATCTTCAAAAACCCGCCGGGGACGTCGGCCGGCCGGCTGATCGACGAGTGCGGACTGAAGGGTGAGCGGGTAGGGGAGGCGGAAGTTTCCCGCGTGCACGCGAATTTCATCATCAACCGCGGCGGGGCCACGGGGGCCGAGGTGCTGGCGCTGGTCCGCCGGGTCCGGGCCCGCGTGCGGGAAGCAAAAGGGGTCGATCTCCAGCCCGAGGTCCTGCTCTACGGCCGGCGTTGGGAGGACGTTTTATGAGTATCAACCAGCCTGTGATCGCGGTGTTGGCCGGCGGGGTTTCCGCGGAGCGCGACGTTTCCCTCGGTTCCGGCCGGGCTTCCGCGCTGGCTCTGGCGCGGTCGTTTCCCGTCCGGCTTTTCGAAGTGGATGCGCCGGCGGTTCCGGCCGGGGTCGATCCGCGCCGCCATGTCGTGTTCTCCACCTTGCACGGCACCTTCGGCGAAGATGGCGGCATGCAGCGGCTCCTCGACGCCGCGGGCATCCATTACGCGGGGTGCGACGCCGCCGGCAGCGAACTCACGATGGACAAAACGCGGACCAAGGCCGCCGCCGCCGCCCGCGGCGTCCAAGTGGTGCCGGGTCTGGCCTTTGCGGCCGACGCCAAGCCCGGCGCGGCCGAGGTGATCGCCCGCCTCGGGGAAAGCGTGGTGGTGAAGCCCAACGCCGAAGGCAGCAGCGTGGGTCTCGCCCTGACTTCAAGCCGCGACGAACTGGCCGCCAAACTCGGCGCCATCTCCGCCGGCAGCTGGCTGATCGAGCGCCGGATTGTCGGCCGCGAACTTTCGGTCGGCGTGTTGCGCGGGCAGGCCCTGGGCGTCGTCGAGATCCGGCCCAAGTCCGGCGTCTACGATTACACGAGCAAGTACACCAAAGGGCTGACCGAGTACTTTGCCCCCGCCCCGCTCGAGGGGACACAGACCGCGGCGGTCCGCACGGCCGCCGAGACCGCGTTCGCGGCCTGCGGCTGCCGCGACTACGCCCGCGTCGATTTCATTTTGGCGGGCGACGGCACCTTGTATCTGCTGGAGATCAACACCCTGCCCGGCATGAAGGAAACCAGTCTGCTGCCGATGAGTGCGCGCTGCACGGGCCTGGATTTCACGGCGCTGGTCCGCGAATTGGTTTCGCCGGCGTTGCAACGTTTCCAAGCGGCGGCCGCCCGACCGTGACGACTCCCGCCGCCAACGCTTCCGCCTCCCGCACCTGGCGCGATATTCCGCAGCCGTTGAAGCCGCGCGCCATGTCGCGCGGCGGCCGCTGGCGGCTGGCGATGGCGCTGGTGCGCACGGGCAGCGCCGTGGCGCTCGGGGGCACCGCGCTGTGGGGCGCCTGGCGGGTGGCCGCGGCCCTGGGCGAGAACTCCCGGGCGATGCCCGCGGCCGCCAAGGCCGTGCCGGTGAAACACCTCGAGTTGCGGACCGCCGGCGGCGGCGTGCTCGATTCCGGCTGGTTGCGCCGCACGCTGGCTCTTCCCGCCGGGGCCGCGTTGATGGAGCTCGATCTCGACCGGTTGAAGGAAAGGCTGCTCGCCGAAGGCCAGGTGCAGTCCGCCAATCTTACCCGCCACTTCCCCGACCGCCTCGTCGCGCAGATCGCGGAGCGGAGTCCGGTGGCCCGCGTGCGGGCCGCGGCGCCCGGCGCGGCCGAACGCATGTTTCTCGTCGCCCGCGACGGCGTGGTGTATCCGGGATCAGGTTACGACGAGGCGCTGCTCGACTCGCTGCCTTGGCTCGACGGCTTCGCGCTGGTCCGCGCGGGTGCGGGCTTCCGGCCGATCCGCGGCATGGACGTGGTCTCCGACCTGCTCGCCCGCGCGCAATACGAGGCCGGGCACCTGTACGCCGAATGGAGCGTCGTCTCGTTGGCCCGGCTGGAATCCGACCGCGAGATCGAGGTCGTCACCCGGGCGGGTTCGACCGTCGTGTTTTCGACGCGGTCCGACTTTTTCCCGCAGCTGGCCAAGCTCGACTACATGCGCGATTACCTCGCCGCGAATTTCCCGCCCGTCCGCGTGCGGATCGATTTCACCCTCGGCCGCGAAGTGCCGGTGGCGTTCGCGCCGCTGGCGCCCGGGGCCGATGCCCGCGCGACCGCACCGTCGCTTTCCCCCGGTTTCAACGTCTCTCCTTCCTCCCAGCCGAAGCACTAACGTGAGCTCCCGTACCACCTTCATCGGCGCCGTCGAAATCGGCACCTCGAAAATCAGCGTTCTCGTCGGCGAATACACCGGCCGGGAACTTGCGATCATCGGCCGCGGCGAATGTTCGTCGCGCGGCGTGATCAAGGGCACCGTGGTCGACTACAAGGCCGCGAGCGAATCCACCCACACGGCCCTCCAGCAGGCCGAACGCGACGCCGGCGAGCGGATCGATACGGTCTTTCTCGCCCAGACTGGCGGGCACCTCGAGGGCTTCTACAACGAAGCCGCGGTGAACGTTAAGGCCTCCGACAACATGATCGAACCCGGCGATGTGCAGACCGTCTGCGACCTCGCCAAAGCCAAACAGCTGCCGGCCGGGCGCGTCGTGGTGCACCATATCCGCCGGCCGTTCCGCGTCGACGGCCGGCTCGTGCCGGGCAGCCCGGAAAACCTCGTCGGCCAACGGCTCGATGTCGGTTACTGGACCGTCCACGGCCAGGAGCAGCGCCTCGCCGACAACATCCACGTGATCCGCGGCTTCAACCTTGAGGTGCGTGAACTTGTGCTGTCGGGCCTCGCTTCCGGCCACATGGTCACGAGCGCCGAGGAGCGGCAGCACGGCGTGCTCGCGATCGATCTTGGCGCCGGCACGACGGACTTTGTGCTGTACCGCGACGGCGCTCCCCACACGACCGGCGTCGTCCCGGTCGGCGGGACCCATCTGACGAACGATCTGAGCATCGGTCTGCGGCTCACCGAAGGCCAGGCCGAGAAACTCAAACTCCGTTTCGGCCGCGCCAGTGTCGTTACCAAAGACAAAGCCCAAAAGGTCTGGCTCGACGGCAACTTTGCGATCGGCGACCGCCAGTTTTCCCAGCAGGCGATCGAGCAGATCACCTGCGCCCGCACCTGGGAATTGCTCGAGGTCGTGAAAAAGAAACTCGGCAACGCTTTCACCCCGGATACCTGCGCCGCCGGGGTGGTGCTCACGGGGGGAACCGCGAAGTTGCCCGGCTTGGCCGAAGCCGCGGCGAAGGTCTTCGGCGTCCCGGCCCACCTCGGCGAGGCGCCGTCTTGGGTGAACGAGAACATGCGCGACCCCGGATACCACACCGCCCTCGGACTGCTCTACTACGGCGTCAGTGCGCAGGCGGAAAAGCCCGGCCCCGGTCGCCGCGGCGGTTTTTTCAGCGGTGTGAAACGTCTTTTTGCCAACTCCTGAGCCCGGCGCTGCATGAATCTCAACGAACTTCCCCTCGAACACGGCCTCCTCACCGACCGCAATATCGCGATCAAGCTGGTCGGCGTCGGCGGTGCCGGGTCCAACGCGGTCGACCGCCTCAAGATGGAGAATCTCGAGCGATTGCAGATGGCGGTGATCAACACCGACTATCAGGCGCTTTCCAGTTCGCCCGTCCAGGACAAGGTTCTCATCGGCATGGGCGTCACGCGCGGTCTCGGGGCCGGTGGCGACCCCGACCTTGGCCGTGAGGCCGCCGAAGCCGACCGCGAAAAAATCGCCGCGGTCGTGAAGGATTGCGACCTCGTGTTTCTCGTCACCGGCATGGGCGGCGGCACGGGGAGCGGCGCCTCCCCGGTCGTGGCCGAGATTGCCGCCGAGACCGGCGCCCTGGTGATCGCGTTCGTGACCATGCCGTTCAGTTTCGAAGGGGGCCGGCGCCTCAAACAAGCCGAGGAAGGCCTGCGCGCGTTGCGGCAGGCCTGCGACGCCGTGATCCCGCTCCCGAACGATATTCTGCTGCAGGCCGGAGCCGAAAACGAAAGCGTGCTGGATTCGTTTTCGCGCGCCGACGAATGGATCGGCCGCGGCGTGAAATCCATCTGGTCGATGCTGTTCAAGACCGGCTTGATCAACTTGGATTTCGCGACCCTGCGCCAGGCCTTCCATCAGCGCGGCGGCAAGACCCTGTTCGGTCTCGGCTCCGGGCAAGGTGAAAACGCGGTCGGCGATGCGGTCGCAAGTTTGAAACTTTGCCCGTTGCTGCACACGCCGGAATTTGCCCGCCGGGCCGATCGGCTGTTGGTCAACATCATCGGCGGGGCGGATCTGACGCTTCCGAAAGTCAACGAACTCATGACCTCGATCACCGACCAATTCGGCCGTGATTCCCATATCATCATGGGCGCCGTGATCGACGAGGATCTGGCGGGCAAAGTCGAAGTCTGCGTCATCGGCACCAGCGACATCGGCGGCCGCGGTGTCCCGTCCCGGCGGTCGTCGGCGGCTCCCGCTCGCGGCCGCTTGCCGGCCGGAAGCAATGCTCCGGCGGAATCCCCCGCGGTTGCGCCCTCCGCCTCTCCGGCCCTCGGCAATCGACGCCCCTCCGGCGATCCCGCGTTGCCGGAATTGCTTGCTCCCTCGGAGGGCAAGGGCGCCAACCTCGGCACCGCACAGGAGGAGTTCGGTTTCGGCGAAGTCGAAACGCGCGGCCATTTCGAAAAGACCGACCGCAACTTGTTCGACGGCCAGGATCTCGATGTACCGACCTATCTCCGCAAAGGGATCCGGATTGCCCTCTGACAAATGCGAATGCTGTCGACTGGCGAAGAAGTGAAGATCGCACGGGTCGCAAATTTGCCCTTGTCATTCCAGGGGCGCCGTACACTTCTGAAAGTCCTCCCGCCAAAAACCGACCGTCGAGCCTAGCTCCGGCCGGTTTAACGCCCGCTCTTCGGAGCGGGCGTTTTTTTTGGCAAAGTCTGTCGTCGGAGACGAGACCGTCAATTTCACCCTCGCCTGCGAATCTCCGTAGGTCTCCTGCTTTTGCGGACGGTCATCCGTTCGTTTTCGCTCCCATGCACGAGTCTTGGCAGGGGAGGATTAGCGGGAATCGCTACTTTTCGCCAAAAAGTTCTTGCCGAGCTTTGCGCGCAACGTAGCGTCGTCCCCTTTTCGCCTCTTTCCACTCGTAAGTTTCTCATTCTCGTATGCCGACAATCAACCAACTCGTGCGCAAAGGCCGCCGCAAGGTGACCGCGAAGTCGAAATCCCCGGCTTTGGACGGCAACCCGTTTCGCCGCGGCGTGTGCGTGCAGGTCATGACCCGTACGCCCAAGAAGCCGAACTCTGCTATCCGCAAGGTTGCGAAGGTCCGCCTCACGAACGGCAACGAAGTGATTTCCTACATCCCGGACGAAGGTCATAACCTTCAGGAGCACTCGATCGTACTCGTCCGCGGTGGTCGCGTGAAGGATTTGCCGGGCGTTCGTTATCACATTGTCCGCGGCACCCTCGACGCCACCGGCGTCGAAAAGCGTCGTCGTTCCCGCTCCAAGTACGGCGTCAAGCGCCCGAAGGCCGCCAAGTAAGCCAACGTTTTCCAATCCGATTTCGCCATGTCACGTCGTCACAGAGCTGAGAAACGCCAGACCGTCCCGGACGCCCGCTACAACAGCCCGTTGGTCGCGCACCTCGTCAATGTCATCATGAAGAGCGGCAAGAAGAACATTGCCCAGCGCATTGTTTACGGCGCCTTCGAGAAGGTGTCCGAGAAGCTCGAAAAGGGTGATCCTGTCGATCTCATGCTCGGTGCGCTCGAGAACGCCCGGCCGCGCCTTGAAGTCAAAAGCCGCCGTGTCGGTGGCGCCACCTATCAAGTGCCGGTGGAGATTTCGTTCGAGCGCCAAGAGTCCCTCGCCCTCCGCTGGATCGTTGACGCCGCTGCCGGTCGCAAGGGTATGCGGATGAAGGATGCGCTGGCCGCCGAGATCATCGACGCCTACAACAACACCGGTTCCGTTGTGAAGAAGAAGGAAGACACCCACAAGATGGCCCAGGCCAATCGCGCCTTCGCCCACCTGCGCTGGTAAACCGTTCGCTCTGCCTCCTGCTCATGTCCGCTGCCGCTCCCATCAACATCACGGTTGTCACCGATAAGGCGAAAGTCTCGCCGGTGAATGCCAAGGAACGTCCCTTCCCGCTGGAATGGACCCGCAACATCGGCATCGCCGCGCACATTGATGCCGGCAAGACCACGACGACCGAGCGCATTCTGTTTTACTCCGGTGCCGTCCACAAGATGGGCGAGGTCCATGAGGGCACCACGGTGACCGATTGGATGGAACAGGAGCGCGAACGCGGAATCACCATTACGGCGGCCGCTATTTCCTGCGCTTGGAACGCTTCCTGGGGGCCCTGGAAGGGCATCAAGCAGCGAATCAATATTATCGATACCCCCGGGCACGTCGATTTCACCGCTGAAGTCGAGCGCTCCCTGCGTGTACTCGATGGTGCCGTCGCGGTTTTCTGCGCCGTTGCCGGTGTTCAGCCGCAGTCCGAGACGGTCTGGCGCCAAGCCAACAAGTACAAGGTTCCGCGCATCGCCTTCATCAACAAGATGGATCGCACCGGAGCCGATTTCTTCCGCGCCGTTTCCGAAATGCGCGAGAAGCTCAAAGCCAATGCCCATCCGATCTTCCTCCCGATCGGCAAGGAGGAGAATTTCACCGGGCTCATCGATCTCGTTCAGAACGTCGCTTACAGCTTCGACACCGACCCGAATGATCAACTCGGGCTCAACCCGAGCACCATGCCGATCCCGGCGGAATTGGTCGACCAAGCCAAGGAATACCGCGACAAATTGATCGAAGCGGTCTCCGATTTCGATGATGTCATCGCCGAGAAATATCTTGGCGGCGAAGAGGTCACGGTTGATGAACTCATGCTCGCGGTCCGCAAGGCCACGATTTCTCTGAAGTTTACCGGAGTAGTCCCGGGATCTGCCTTCAAGAAGAAGGGCGTCCAGCGCTTGCTCGATTGTGTCGTCAACTACCTCCCGAACCCGATCGATGTTCCGCCGATGATCGGACAGGACAGTGACGGCAAGGAAGTGTCCGCAACGGTTGACGATAAAGCGAAGATGGCCGGTCTGGCTTTCAAGCTTTGGAACGACCCCTTTGTCGGCCGTTTGGTTTTCTTCCGTGTCTACACCGGCAAACTCCCGAAGGGGATGTCGGTATACAACCCCCGCACCCGCCGCACCGAGCGCATCTCGCGCCTCGTTTTGATGCGCGCGATCGAGCGCGAGGAAATCGATCTTGCCTACTCGGGTGACATCTGCGCCGTCGTCGGCGTCAAGGATGTCATCACCGGTGACACGCTCTGCGACGAGGATTTCGATATCCGTTTGGAGCCGCCGTCCTTCCCGGAACCTGTCATCTCGATGTCCATCGAGCCGAACTCGAAGGGCGACCAGGAAAAGATGTCCACCGCGCTTCAGCGTCTCGTGGCCGAAGATCCGACCCTCCGGGTCAAGACCGATCAGGATACGGGACAGACCATCCTCGCCGGCATGGGCGAATTGCATCTCGACATCATCCGCGACCGGATGAAGCGCGAGTTCAAGGTTGAAGCGACCGCGGGTAAGCCGCAGATCGCGTACCGCGAGACCGTCACGAAGCACGCCGAAGCGGAAGGCAAATTCATCCGTCAGTCGGGCGGCAAAGGCCAGTACGGTCACGTCGTCGTCAAGCTTGAGCCCAACGAAAAGGGCAAGGGCGTTGAGGTCATCAACGAGATCGTCGGCGGTTCCATCCCGAAGGAGTTTATCAAGCCTGCGACGGACGGTATCATGGAAGGCTGCAACAACGGCGTGGTCGCTGGCTACCCGGTTGTCGACGTCAAGGTCCGCATTATCGACGGCTCCTTCCATGAGGTCGACTCTTCCGAACTCGCGTTCAAGATGGCCGGCATCTTCGGCTTCAAGGAAGCGATGAAAAAGGCGACTCCGATCCTGCTCGAGCCGATCATGGGTGTCGAAGTCACCACGCCTGAAGAGTATCAGGGCGATCTGATGGGCGACATCAACCGTCGCCGCGGCCAGATCCAAGGCATGGAAAACAAAGCCGGAGCGTGCATCATCAATGCATTCGTGCCGCTCGAAATGCTCTTCGGTTACGTCACCGACATCCGCTCGCTCTCCAAGGGCCGCGCCAGTGCCGGCATTACTCCGTCACACTTCGAACAAGTTCCCAATTCGCTGCTCGCGAAGATCGTCGAAACCTCCTCCAAAGCGCCGGCGCGCACTTAACCTCCGTTCTTTTTCCGCCATGAAAGGCCAACGAATTCGCATCAAACTCCAAGGCTTCGACTATCGTGTCATCGATCAGTCGGCGCAGGACATCGTCGAAACCGCCAAACGCTCCGGCGCCCGAGTTTCCGGTCCAATCCCGCTGCCGACCCGGATCGAAAAGCTCTCGGTCAACCGCTCTCCGCACGTCGACAAGAAGTCGATGGAGCAGTTTGAAACCCGCACCCACAAGCGCCTGATCGACATCATCGAACCTACGGCGCAGACGGTCGACGAGCTGAAGAAGCTCAATCTCCCTTCCGGCGTCGATATCACTATCAACGTCTAAGTTCAGTCCCACCTAGCATTCACGAAATCCGCACCCGGATTCCTTCACTCTACAGTTAGCAGTTGTCTGTGTCCCGCTTCGCTGGACCGCCAGACCCCCGCTAAAGTAGGTCCGTTAAACGGAAAACTATCCACCTACCGCTTAGCCTATGATCTCCGAAATTTTAGGTAAGAAACTCGGCATGACGCAGGTTTACGATGCACAAAATGTGCTCGTTCCCGTCACCGTGGTCGAAGCCGGACCCTGCGCTGTGGTCCAGGTCAAGACCGTTGAATCCGACGGCTACAACGCCGTTCAGATCGGCTTCTCGCAGAAGAAGCCCAAGAACACTTCCGCGGCCGAAATCGGCCACGCCAAGAAGGCCAATCTCGAAGCCGCGCCACGCGTGCTGGCCGAGGTGCGTCTCACGGCTGCCCCGACGCTGAAGGTCGGCGATGTCGTCAGTGCCACCTCGTTCACCGAGGGCCAGTTGGTCGACGTCATCGGCGTTACCAAGGGCAAGGGCTTCCAAGGTGTGGTAAAACGTTTCCGTGTCGCCGGCGGCCCTGCCTCGCACGGCTCAATGTTCCACCGCCGTATCGGTTCGATCGGTATGCGCCAGACCCCTGGTCGCTCCTGGAAAAACCAGGCTATGCCCGGACACATGGGCTCCGAGAAACGGACCGTTCAAAATCTCCGCATCATCAAGGTCATCGCGGAAAAGAACCTCCTTCTCGTCAAGGGAGCAATCCCCGGAGCCAATGGCGACGACGTTATCGTCCGTACCGCCATCAAGGGCCAACGTGCCCTGCCTCCGGTTCCTGCGGCTCCGGGCAAGGCCGATAAGGCCGCTGCCAAGCCTGCCGCCAAGCCCGCTGCCAAGAAATAAGGAGACGAACCGACATGAAACTCACTGTATTTAGCTCCGATGGCACGACCAGTTCCGAAAAGGACTTTGCCACGCTCCCGATCTTCGAAGGCGACAAGGGTCTCCAAGCGGTCAAGGAAGTGATCGTCGCCATCAATGCCAACAACCGTCAAGGCACCCACTCCACCAAGACACGTGGAGAGGTGCGCGGCGGTGGCAAAAAGCCGTGGCGTCAAAAGGGAACCGGTCGCGCTCGTGCTGGCTCGATCCGTTCTCCCCTTTGGGTCGGTGGCGGCGTGGTCTTCGGACCTAAGCCTCGCGATTACTCGAAGAAAATCAACGCCCAGGTGAAGCAACTCGCTTTCAGCCGCGCTCTCTTTGATCGCGCTACCGCCGGCGAACTCGCTGTCATCGAGCAGTTCGATACCAAGGTCACCAAGACGAAGGTAATCGACGAAATTGTCGGCCGCATTGCCCCCAAGGGCCGTGTGCTGTTGGTCGATGCTCCCTTTGCCGCCGTCACGGCCCGTGCCTCCCGCAACATCGAGCGCATTTCCCTCCAGGATGCCTCGAAGCTCAACACCCTCGATCTGGCCCAGTACGCCAAGATCATCGTCAGCGCGAAGGCGCTCGACACGATCCTCGCCCGCGTCAACGGAGGCAAAAACTAATGCAAGCCGACAAAGTCCTCAAACTCGTCCGCCTCTCGGAGAAGTCCAACAAGCTTTCGTCCGAGCTCGGCCAATACACGTTCGAAGTCTTCAAGCACGCCAACAAGCATCAGATTGCCGAGGCCGTCGAACAGACCTTCAAAGTTACGGTACGTCGGGTTAATACCCAGATCTATCGCGGCAAAAACAAAAAGAGCCGTCAGGGCCGTCCCAGCGTCGGTTCGGACTACAAAAAGGCCATCGTTACGCTCAAGGCCGGCGACAAGATCGAGCTCGTCTAAGACGTCCTCGCCCAAATCCGGAGATCATCCCAAATGGCTATCAAAAGTTTTCGTCCGCTCACCGCTGCCGGCCGCTTCACGCAGCTGAACCAAATCGAGGGCCTCACCAAAAAGCGCCCGGAGCGCGCCCTCACCGAGCCCAAGCACAAGACCGGCGGCCGCAACGTATACGGCCGAGTCACCTCGCGTCACCGCGGCGGCGGCCATAAGCAGCTGTATCGCATTATCGACTTCAAGCGTGCGCTGCTCGACCAGCCCGCCAAGGTCCAGGCCCTCGAGTACGATCCCAATCGTACCGCTAATCTCGCCCTGCTGAGCTACAGCAACGGTACCAAGGCCTATATTCTCGCCCCCAAGGGATTGAAGGTCGGCGACACGATCTTCGCCTCGAATCAGGCCACGACGAACGACTTCAATGTCGGGAACAACTTCCCGCTCGCGATCATCCCGCCGTCGACCCGTTTGCATTGCGTCGAACTCGTCCCCGGTCGCGGTGCCCAGATCGCCCGTGCTGCCGGTGCCGGTCTTGAACTTGTAGCGGTCGAAAATGGCCAGGCCACGCTCAAGATGCCTTCCGGCGAACTCCGCTTCGTCAATCCGAAGTGCCGAGCGACGATCGGTGAAGTGGGCAACGGTGACCACAGCCTCCAGTCTCTCGGCAAGGCCGGCCGCAGCCGCTGGCTCGGTATCCGCCCGACCGTCCGCGGTATGGCGATGAACCCGGTCGATCACCCCAACGGTGGTGGCCAAGGCAAGTCCAAGGGTGGCGGTGGCCGTCAGCAGCTCGTGTCCCCTTGGGGCCAGCTCGCGAAGGGCTTCCCGACCCGCCGCCGTTCGAAGCCCTCGAACGCGCAGATCATCGTCCACCACAACGGCCGCAAGCCGCGTGGCCAGAAGTAATCCCGCCCCTCCCGCATCATGGCACGTTCCATCAAAAAAGGTTTCTTCGTCGACTACCACCTGCTCGAGAAAATCGAGAAGGCCGTGAAGGCCGGTACCAAGAAGCCCATCCAGACTTGGTCCCGCCGCTCGACGATTACGCCCGACTTCGTCGGCCACACGTTCAGCGTTCACAACGGCAAGGCATTCATCGCGGTGTACGTCACCGAGAATATGGTCGGCCACAAGTTGGGCGAGTTTGCCCCGACGCGCATCTTCAAGTCGCACGGCGGCATGACCCGTAAGGAAATCTAACGCCGGCTTCCCGCTAGCTCACGCCCGCTATGTCCCCTGTTCACCTTGCCGCTGGCCTGCGCCGCAGCCTCCTCCGGGGCGCTGCGCTGCTTGCTCTCGGCCTGGGACTGCCGCTTGTGGCCGTCGCGGTGTCCGTGGTCGCGGTGGAATCGGGCGCAAAGGCGGATGTGGTTGTCCTAGACGGCGGCTACCGAGCCGGACTTCGATCCGGCATGGTATGCCGGATCGTGCGGGACACCGCCGAAGTGGGCGAGGTGCTGCTGGTCGAAGTTCGGCCGAGTGTCAGCGCCGCTCTCATCCTCTCGTTGGCTCCCCGGCAGTCGGTCCGCCCGGGAGATGCCGCCGCCGTCAAACTGTTCAAATCTTAACTCAGAACCAAACCAAAAGGGCAGGGCGCGACTAACGTCCGCCGCTGCCGCCGTCCCCTCCGGGACGGAATCCCCTGCAATAACATGGAAGTCCAAGCCCTCACCCGCTACGCGCGCATGTCTCCCAAGAAAGTGCGCGAAGTCGCCCGTACGATCCAAGGCCGCAAGGCTGCGGAAGCCGTCGATTACTTGATGCTCGTTCCGCGCAAAAGCGCGAAGCTCATCGCCAAGACGCTCAAGAGCGCCATCGCGAACGCCGAGAACAACAACAACCTCTCCGCGGATTCTCTCCGTGTGAAGAGCGCGATTATCGAAAACGGCCCTGTGCTGAAGCGCTTCAAAGCGGGTGCGCGCGGTTCCGCCATGCCTCGCCGGAAGAAGATGTCGCACATCAAGATCGTTCTCTCGGACGGCAACACCAACTCGTAACACCACTTCCATGGGCCAAAAAACCAATCCCGTAGGTTTCCGTCTTGCCGTCCGCCGCAACTGGCAGTCCCGCTGGTACGCCAGCAAGAAAGATTTCGGCAAGCTGCTCGCCGAAGACCAACTCATCCGCTCCAAGTTGATGGAGAAACTCAAGCAGGCGTCGGTGCCGCGCATCTTCATCGAGCGCGCTTCCAACCGCGTCCGCGTCAAGATCTACACCGCCCGTCCCGGTATCGTCATCGGCCGCAAGGGGCAGGAAATCGAGAAGATCAAGGAGGAGCTCGCGAAGCTCACCGGCAAGGAGATCCTCCTCGACATCCAGGAGGTCAAGAAGCCCGAGATCGAGGCTGCGCTCGTGGCCGAGAACGTGGCGCTCCAGCTTGAACGTCGCATCGCTTTTCGTCGCGCCATGAAGAAGGCGGTCGAAATGGCCATGGCGCTCGGCGCCGAGGGGATCCGAATCCAGTGCTCCGGCCGCCTCGGCGGTGCGGACATCGCCCGCCGCGAGTGGCAGCGCAAGGGCCGCGTGCCGTTGCATACCCTTCGTGAAAACATCGACTACGGGTTCGCCGAGGCGCTCACCGTTTACGGCAAGATCGGCGTCAAGTGCTGGATCTGCAAAAAAGAATCCGACAACAACTGATCCGGTTTCCGGATACACCCTTTACCTAGGAGATCACTCCCATGGCTCTCGCTCCCGCCCGCACCAAATACCGCAAGTCGCAGAAAGGCACCCGCTCGGGCAACGCCAAGCGCGGCAACACTCTCGCCTTCGGCGAATTCGGCCTCCAGTCGCTCACCCGCGGCCCGATGACCGGCCAGCAGATCGAGGCGGCCCGCGTCACGATCTCCCGCCATCTGAAGCGCAAGGGCAAACTCTGGATCCGCGTATTTCCGCACAAGCCGGTCACGAAGAAGCCCGCCGAAGTCCGCATGGGCCAAGGCAAAGGTCCGGTCGAGTTCTACGTCGCTGTCATCAAGCCCGGCGCCGTGTTGTTCGAGCTCGCCGGCGTTCCGATGACCATCGCCAAGGAGGCCTTCCGTCTCGCCGACGCGAAGCTGCCTTTCCACTGCCGCTTCATCCAGCGCGACGGTTCCGCGGCCTAACGAGCAACCAGCAACAGATACCGTCATGACTTCGAAAGAAATCCGCGACCTCTCGCCCGCCGAGATCACCACCAAGCTGCGCGAAATCCGCGAACAGCTCCTCCAGCTCAAGCTGCGCAAGCAGACGGGCCAGGTCGAAAAAACCCACGAGCTGCGCACGCTCCGCAAGGACATCGCCCGCCTCGAGACCATCGCCAACGAAAAGAAAGCCAAGGCGCCCAAGGCCGCCTGAGTGCCCCGCCAATAAGGAAACACCACCATGTCCACCGCCACTCCCGGCCAGCGCACCACGCGCAAAACCCAGATCGGATTCGTTTCGAGCCGCTCCGGGGACAAGTCGATCAAGGTCACGATCGCTTACAAGACTCCGCATCCCCTCTACCATAAGGTCGTCAATCGCCAGACCGTCCTGCACGTCCACGACGAGAAGAACGAGACCAAGGTGGGCGACAAGGTCGAGGTCATGGAGACCCGTCCGATCAGCCGCCTCAAGCGCTGGCGCGTGACCTCCGTCATCCAGAAGGCCGTCGTCGCCGACGGTGCTGCGATCAGCGAGTCCGATGTCGCGGCCACCGTCCCGACGAAGACCACCAAGTCCACCGAGGCTGCCGCCCCTGCGCCGGCGCCCAAGGCCTGAACCTTAACAACCTAACCATTCAAGGAGGCCTGCCATGATCCAACTGCGCTCCATTCTCGAAGTCGCCGACAATACCGGCGCCCGTAAAGCCGCGCTCATCCAACGGATGGGCCAGCAAACCCCGTACGCCCATGTCGGCGACGTGGTCACGGTCCACATCAAGGAAAGCACCACCGACGCCACCGTTAAAAAAGGTGAAGTCGCCAAGGCCGTCGTCGTCCGGACGAAGGCTCCGGTGCGCCGGGCTGATGGCAGCTATTTGCGCTTCGATTCCAACGCGATCGTCATCATTGACGCGAGCAACAATCCCCGCGGTACCCGCATCTTCGGCCCGGTCGCCCGCGAACTGCGTGCGAAGAACTTCATGAAGATTATCTCGCTCGCCCCGGAGGTTCTCTAAAATGGCCCAGAAATTTCACATCAAACGCGGCGATCTGGTCGTCGTCATCGCCGGCTCCCACAAGGGCAAGTCCGGCAAGGTCCTCGAGATCCTCGCTCCCAAGCTCCGCGCCCGGGTCGAAGGCGTCGCGATGATCAAGAAGCACGTCAAGAAATCGGAGAAGAATCCCCAGGGAGCGATCTCCGAGCTCGAGGGATCCGTCGCGATCTCCAACCTCATGCTCCAGTCGGTCTTCGACGCGAGCAAACGCAAGAAGGCCGCCCCGGCCGCCTGATTCCCTGCCCGCACGAATGCGCGCTTGCCAAATCGGCGGCGCGCCTGCGTTACTGGGCGCTTTTCCATTCAAGATTCACACTCTCCGCCTCGGGGTCGGTAATCCCGGGCAATATCCATGAGCTACATTCCCACTCTTAAGAAACTCTACGTCGAGCAGGTCGTCCCTGAACTCGTCAAGAGCCGCGGCTACAAGAACAAACACCAGGTGCCGAAGCTGCTGAAGATCGCCATCAACACCGGCATCGATGCCGACGCCGACAAGAACCAAATCGCCGATATCGCGCGCGACATGGCCGCCATTGCCGGCCAGAAGCCGATTCTCAACCGCTCGCGCAAGGCGATCGCCAATTTCAAGCTGAAGCCCAACCAGATCGTCGGTTGCAGTGTCACCCTTCGCGGTGCCGCGATGTGGGAATTCCTTTATCGCCTGCTGGCGGTTGCGCTGCCGACCATCCGCGATTTTCGCGGTGTGCCGACCAAGCTCGATGGCCAGGGCAATTACAATATCGGGGTTACCGACTTCACCATCTTCCCTGAAATCACCGTGGAGAATGTTAAGAAGTCCATGGGCCTCGATATCACAATCGTGACCACGGCGCAGAACGACGACGAAGGTCGCGAACTGCTCAAGCTCCTCGGCATGCCCTTCCGCCGGACCGAGACCACCAACGCCCCGAAGGCCGCCTAATTTAATCGCTTCCCGCCATGCCCAAGACCTCTGCCATCGAGCGCAACAAGAAGCGCATCAAGCTCTCCGCCAAGTTCGCCGCCAAGCGGGCCGAGCTGAAGGCCATCCTCATCAATCCGGTTACGACCGACGAGGAATTCCACGCCACGCAGAAGAAGCTTCAGAAGCTTCCCCGCAATTCCTCCCCGACGCGCATCCGCAACCGCTGCTCCCTCAGCGGCCGTCCCCGCGCGTACATCCGCAAATTCGGCGTCTCCCGTATCCAATTCCGCGAACTCGCCCTTTCCGGCAAGATCCCCGGGGTGACCAAGTCCTCCTGGTAAATTTTATTGGCCCACGGGGGTCGGATATGACCCGCGCGGCCGCAACTCAGAACATCCACCATGACCGATCCGATCAGTGATCTCCTCACGCGTCTCCGCAATGCGAGCAAAGCCCGCTTGGACGACTGCGTGATCCCGCATTCGAACCTCAAGGAAAGCGTCGCCGCTATTCTCAAGACCGAAGGTTATATCTCCGACCACAGTAACGGAGCTGACGCGCAGGGTCACAAGACCTTGGTCGTCAAAATGAAATACGTCGATGGCGCCCCCGCCATTACCGGCATCACCCGCGTTTCTTCGCCCGGTCGCCGCCTCTACTTCCGCTACACCGAGATTCCGCGCGTCCTCAACGGCCTCGGAATCGGCATCATCTCGACCTCCCGGGGGCTGATGAAAGACGCCGACTGCCGCCGCCACAAGGCCGGCGGTGAATTGATCTGCAACGTTTGGTAATTGGCGCCGCGCCACTGCCACCAGCCCTTAAAAGAAAATGAGCCGCATCGGCAAACAACCCGTTTCCATTCCCGACAAGGTCAAGGTCTCCGTCAACGGCGGTACCGTCCTGGTCGAAGGCCCGAAGGGCAAAGTCGAAAAGACTTTCGCTTCGGTCGTCAAAGTCACCGTCGCCGACAAGCAAGTCACCTTCGCGCCGACTGACGATTCCCGCTTCGCCAAGGCCATGTTTGGCACCGTCCGCTCGATTGTCGCCGGTATGGTCAAAGGTGTCACCGACGGCTACCTTAAGGAACTCGAAATCCAAGGCGTCGGCTTCAAGGCAAATCTCAAGGGCAGCCAGCTCGATTTCGCGCTTGGCTACTCCCATCCGATCATCATGGAGATTCCGGCCGGCATCAAGCTGACCGTCACGGATCAGACCAAACTCAAGGTCGAAGGCGCGGACAAGCAGCTTGTCGGTGCGGTCACCGCCGAGATCCGCAGCTACTACCCGCCGGAGCCCTATAAGGGCAAGGGCGTGCGTATCGTCGGCGAGCGCGTTCGTCGCAAGGAAGGCAAAACCGTCGCCTAAGGAGACACCACATGAGCACCAAGACTGTCACCAAATCCCGCCTTCTCCAGAACCGCCGCTGGCGCATCCGCAAGAAGATCACCGGCACCGCTCTCCGTCCGCGTCTCGCGGTTCGTTTCACGACCAAACACGTGTACGCCCAGGCGATCGACGACGATGCCGGCGCGACGCTGGTTTTCCTCTCCAGCCTCGATGCCGAACTGCGCAAGCAGAAGCTCAAGGCCAATATCGCCAGCGCCAAAACGCTCGGCGCCGCCTTTGCCGCCAAGGCCAAGGCCGCCGGAATCACCTCTGTGGTCTTCGACCGCAGCGGCGCCCCGTACCATGGCAAAGTCAAAACGTTCGCCGATGCTGCCCGCGAAGGTGGCCTTCAATTCTAAAATAGCATGAGCACTGAACCCACTTCCGCTCCGGAACCCACCACGCCCGCCGCCGACGCTCCCGCTCCGGGGCTGACCACGGCTCCGGCTCAGGCTCCGGCGCGCGAACAGCGTGCCCCGCGGGGCCAAGGCGGCTTCCGCGGCCAAGGCGGCAATCGCGGCCCCGGCGGCAATCGCGGCCCTCGCCGCGACAACCGGGACCAGAAACCGCAGGATGGCGACGGCCCGCAGATGATCGAGAAGGTCGTCTTCATCAACCGCTGCGCCAAGGTCGTTAAAGGCGGCCGGCGTTTTTCGTTCGCTGCTCTCGCCGTCGTCGGCGACGGCAAAGGCAAGGTCGGCATCGGCTACGGCAAGGCCAACGAAGTTCCCGACGCCATCAAGAAGGGCACGGCCAACGCTCACAAACACCTCGTGTCCGTGAAGCTCAAGGGCGACACGATTCCTCACGATGTCATGGGCGAATACGATGGCGGCCGCGTAATGCTCAAGCCCGCTTCCCCCGGTACCGGCCTGATCGCCGGCGGCGGTGTGCGTGCGGTTCTCGAAGCTGCCGGCGTGAAGAACATTCTCACGAAGTCGATGGGTTCTTCGAACCACATTGCTGTCGTTCACGCCACGCTCGAAGGTCTCCGCAAGCTCCGGCTGGCCGAAGACATCGCTGCCACCCGCAAGTCTGCCTGAGTCCCGACGGGGCGGAGTATTTCCGTCCCGTTTAAGCTTTTTCAATATCCGAGTCGGTCCGCTGTAGCGGTCCGGCGCCCACACGAGGAACCACTATGAAACTTCACGAACTCAAGAACGTCCCCGGTGCCGTGCACCGCAAGAAGCGCGTTGGCTGCGGCGAAGGCGGCGGCCATGGCAAGACCAGCGGTCGCGGCGGCAAGGGCCAGACGGCCCGTTCCGGCGGCAGCATCCGACCCGGCTTCGAAGGCGGTCAGATGCCGCTGTACCGCAAACTCCCGCACCGCGGCTTCAACAACTACAACCACCGCGTCGAAATCGCGGTCGTGAACGTGGCCGCTCTGGCCGCGCTCGACGCCTCGGTGACCGAGGTCAATGCCGTCATTCTGGCGCAGCACGGTTTGATCCGCGCCGGCGAGACCACCGTCAAGGTGCTGGGCGACGGCGAGATTGGCCGCGCGCTCAAAGTGACCGCCAGCAAGTTCTCGGAATCCGCCAAGGCCAAGATCGAAAAGGCCGGCGGCCAGGCCATCGTCGCCTGATTTCATTGCGGATCGTGGTTTGCGGTTGACGGATCTCCGGATCCCGATCGCAACCGCACCGCCCGCCGGTCCGCCACCCGCCATCCGCAATTCGAATTCCTATCCCGTGTTTTCCGCCTTCACGAACTCCCTGAAGATTCCGGAGCTCCGCTCCCGGATCTTCTACACGCTGTCGCTGTTGTTTGTGTCCCGCGTCGCGTCGCACATTCCGCTTCCGGGCATCGACCCGTACCCGCTCCAAAGGTTCTTCGAGGAGCAGGCTTCAAGCGGTGCCGGTAACCTCATTGGTTTGTACAACATGTTCACCGGCGGGGCGCTCACCAAGGGTGCCATCGCTGCGTTGGGTATCATGCCGTACATCAGTGCATCGATCATCTTCCAATTGATGACCGCGGTGGTTCCGGCTCTGAGCCGGCTCCAGCAAGAGGGCGATGTCGGCCGCCAGAAGCTGACCCAGTACACGCGCTACGCGACGGTCCTGATCTGCCTCATCCAAGGTACGCTGCTGATTCTGGCCTTGAACAACCCCGGTCAGCTCTTTCCCGGGTACGATGTCGCTCGTTTCGGTTCAATCGTCATTGTCGAGAAGTGGAGCTTCGTCTTCACCTCGGTCATTTTCATGACCGCCGGTACGATGCTGTTGATGTGGCTCGGTGAACAGATCACCCAGCGCGGCATCGGCAACGGAGTCTCGCTCCTCATCACGGTCGGCATTCTGGCCGACATCCCCGGCGCCGCCCAGCAGACCTACAGCCTTTTCTTCCGTCCCGTAGGCACCGGCGCCAGCCTCGGCCTCCCGCAGGCGGTCATCATGGTGGCCCTCTTCGTCGCCGTCACGATGGGCATCATCGCGGTCGTGCAGGGCCAGCGCAAAATCCCGGTCCAGTACGCCAAGCGCGTCGTCGGCAACAAGGTCATGGGCGGCCAGAGCTCTTTCCTGCCCCTGAAGGTCAACTATTCGGGCGTCATGCCCGTCATCTTCGCCAGCGCGATCCTCCTCTTCCCGCAGCAGATCTTCTCCTGGCTCGGCGCCCACTTCGAACTCAAGTTCCTCACCGAGTTTTCGAACAACCTGCTCCGCGGTCACTGGACGTACTACGCTCTCAACACGACCCTCATCCTGTTCTTCAGCTATTTCTGGGTGTCCGTCATGTTCAAACCGATCCAGATCGCCGACGATCTGAAGAAATACGGCGGGTACATTCCCGGCGTCCGCCCCGGCGAGCCGACCGCGCAGTTCCTCGATTTCATCATGACCCGGCTCACGCTAGCTGGCGCGATCTTCCTGACCGTCATCGCGATTATGCCCGACGTTCTCCTCTTCGAGCTCAACGTCCCGACCCGCATCGCCTATTTCTTCGGTGGCACCGGCATGTTGATCACCGTCGGCGTCATCCTCGACACGATGCGCCAGATTGAGACCTTCCTCCTGCAACGCCACTACGACGGGTTCCTCAAGAAGGGCCGCATTCGTGCCCGCAGCGCGAATCCCCAGCAGGGTGCGACCGGTGAAGCACTGAGCCACGAAGCGGTCATGAAGCTGGCTTTGCCCATGCTCGGATTGCTCGCCCTTGGCGCCGGAATCTGGGCGTACAAGGCGTTTTTGAAATAAGAGCTTTACTCCGGCGGTTGTGGCTGGCATCTCCGACCCCTTCGCCGGTTCTGGCCCTGCGGCCAAAGCCAAGATCCTTCTCCTCGGTTCGATCGATCTTGGCTGCGAGGACCTGATGAACCGGGCCCGTTCTTTGAATTTAGAGCACGTCTCTCCGTCCTGCCTCAAAAGGGCGGAGATTTCGCGCCGCCCGGCTTCAGCCGCGGCGGACGAAGTCCAACGCTTGGCGCTGATGCGCCGTTGGTACTTCACGCGCAAACCTGATGCGGGATTCGTCCTGACGGATTTCCCGGCTACGCTGCTCCAAGCCCTTGTGTTGGATGAATGGCTCGAGACTCGCAACGAAACGCTCAACGCGGTCGTGGCTGGTCCCGGTTCCGACGAGTCTGTCGTCCGACACTACCGCACGCTAGGTCTCCTCACGGAAACCGTCGCGTGCGCCGCCGCATGAGCATCCCGATCAAGAACAAAGACGGGATCGCGAAAATGCGCGAGGCGTGTGCCATCGCGGCCACCGTGCTTGAACAACTCAAGCCTTTGGTCCGACCCGGCATCACGACTCAGGACTTGGAAGAAGCCGGCCGCGATTGGATCGCCCGGCTCGGAGCCCGCAGCGCTTGTTTCGGGTATCAGCACGGTTCGCGTCGCTATCCCGCTCACACCTGCATTTCCGTGAACGAAGAAGTCGTCCATGGCATTCCGTCTTTGCGGCGGGTTTTGCGCGAAGGCGATATTGTCTCCCTGGATATTGTGGTCTGGCACGACGGCTATGTGGGCGACAACGCCTACACCGTTCCGGTCGGCACCGTTTCTTCGGCCAACGAAAAACTGCTTCGCGTTTCCCGCGAGGCGCTCGATCTCGGTATCAAGCAAGCGGTGGTCGGCAATCGCATCGGCGATGTGTCGGCGGCCATCCAGCACTACGTCGAGGCCAACGGTTTCAGCGTCGTGCGCGATATGGTCGGTCACGGGGTCGGAGTGGCGATGCACGAACCGCCGGAGATTCCGAACTTCGGTCGGCGAGGCAGCGGCGAAAAAATCAAGCCCGGCATGACGCTCGCGATCGAGCCCATGGTCAACGCGGGCGGTTTCAAAACCAAGACGCTCGCCGACGGCTGGACCATCGTCACGGCCGACCACTCGCCCTCCGCCCACTTCGAGCACACGGTGCTCACGACCGACCGCGGCCCCGAAGTGCTCACGATTCCGCGGCCGCTTGCGCCGGTTTGAAATCCGGGGCCGGCCTTTTACCCAATTTTCCTTTCCATCAACTAAGTCTCAACCAGTCCAAACACCATGCCTCGTCTCCTCGGCGTCGACATCCCCGCGAAAAAGAAAGTCGCGTACTCCCTCCGTTACATCAACGGCATCGGTCCCACGCGGGCCGACCTGCTCGTCAAGGAAGCGGGCCTGAACCCCGATATGCGGGCCCAGGACCTCACCGAGGAGCAGCTGAACAAGATTCTGCACCTCATCACCGAGCACAAATGGGTGCTCGAGGGTGACCTCCGTCGCGAGATCGCCGGCAATTTGAAACGCCTTCAGGCGATCAACTGCTACCGTGGCATTCGCCATCGTCGCAGCCTTCCCGTGCGCGGTCAGCGCACGAGCACCAATGCCCGTACCCGCAAGGGCCCGCGCAAGACCGTCGGTGTCACCAAGGCGAAAGAAGCATAATCCCTCACTCCCATGGCCGAAGAAAAGTCCGCTCCGAAGAAAGAAAAGCCTGCCAAGCCCGCCGCCGAAGGTGCGCCGGCTGCCGCTCCCGCTGCCGCCCCCGCTGAGAAAAAGGCCAAGGCTCCCAAGGCTGCGAAGCCCGCCGCCGACGGCTCCGCTCCCGCCGCGGGTGCTCCCGGCGCCGCTCCCGCCGCTCCGGCGGCCGAGCAAAAGCCCGTCGAGATGGTTCACGGTGTCGCCAAGCAGCCCACCGCCGAAGATCTCCTGAAGGAGGAATTGGGTACCATCAAGGTCCGCAAGGCCAAGGGTTCCAAGAACGTCACGTCCGGCTTTGCCAACGTGCTCGCCTCTTTCAACAACACGATCGTCTCGATCACCGACCAGAAGGGTGCCGTCATCGCCTGGTCTTCCGCCGGCAAGTGCAACTTCCGCGGTTCCCGCAAGTCCACCGCGTACGCCGCCCAGGTCGTCGCCCAGGACGCCGCCCGCAACGCGATGGCCCACGGTCTGAAGGACATCGTCATCCGCGTTTCCGGTCCCGGCCTCGGCCGCGACTCCGCGATCCGCGCCCTGCAGGCAATCGGCCTCGAGATCACCTCGATCGTCGACGTCACCCCGATCCCGCACAACGGCTGCCGCCCGCGCAAACGCCGCCGCGTCTAACCGACCGGTTATCCTCCAACCTCCAGCACTTTACTACCATGGCTCGTTATACCGGCCCCACCACTCGCATCAGCCGTCGTTTCGGTCAGCACCTCCTCGGCTCGGGCAAGGCCCTCGAACGCCGCGGCTATCCGCCCGGCCAGCACGGTCCCAAACTCCGCCGCAAGGTTTCCGAATACGCCGTCGGCCTCAACGAAAAGCAGAAGCTCCGTTACATCTACGGCCTGCTCGAGCGCCAGTTCCGCCGCGTCTTCGAAAACGCCAAGCGCGAGCGCGGCGTCACCGGCGAACGCTTCCTCCAGCTCCTCGAGACCCGTCTCGACAGCACCGTTTACCTGCTCGGTCTCGCCAAGAGCCGCGCCGCGGCCCGCCAGTTCGTCAACCACGGCCACATCCGCGTCAACGGCCACAAGGTCGACATCGCCAGCTACAACGTGCAGCCCGGCGACGAGATCGAAGTCAAGAACACGCCGGCGTCCCGCCAGCTCGCGACCCGTTGCCTCGAAGAAAACCGGATCCGCAACGTCCCCGGTTGGCTCACGATGAATCCCGAGACCTTCAAGGCCACCGTCGTGCGTCTCCCGACGCGCGAGGAAATGACCCAGGAGATCAACGAGCAGCTCATCGTCGAGTTCTACTCGCGCTTCTGAGCCCGTCGGACGACACGCCTTGGCGCTCGCCGAGCGCCGGCGTTTCGTCCACTCAACCTCACCCAATCTCAACGCTTCACGTCAGAACTCCCCAGCCATGCCAAAACGTCTCGGAAAGTTCGAACTGCCCAGCAAGCTCACCAAGGTCGAGGAAGGCGCCACGCCGACCTATGCCAAGTTCATCGCCGAGCCTTTCGAAGCCGGTTACGGCCACACGGTCGGCAATTCCCTTCGCCGCGTGCTGCTCAGCTCCATCGAGGGCGCCGCGATCTCCTCGATCAAGATCGACAGCGTCAACCACGAGTTTCAGTCCATCGACGGCGTCGTCGAGGATGTCACCGACATTGTCCTTAACCTGAAGAAGATCCTGATCGTCTCGCAGAAACGCGAAGCCATCACCCTTCAGATCAAGGTCAACAAGGCCGGTCCCGTCACCGCCGCCGACATCCAGGCCGACGCCAACATCCAGATCGTCAATCCCGACCAGGTCATCTGCACCCTCGACGCGAAGAAAACCTTCGAAGCCGAGATCGAGATCAAGACCGGCCGCGGTTACTATCCCGGCGAAGCCAACAAGAAGGAAGAACAGGCCATCGGCGTCATTCCGATCGACTCGCTCTTCTCTCCGGTTCGCCTCGTCAAGTACGCCGTCGAAGCGACCCGCGTCGGCCAGATCACCGATTACGACAAGCTCAATCTCGAGATCTGGACGGACGGCCGCATCACGCCGGACGACGCCCTCAAGCAGGCCGCGTCGATCCTGAAGCACCACCTCGACGTCTTCGACCGCGTCTCCGAGGAAGCCTACGAGTTCGAGAACCAGCAGTCCGAGGTCAGCGAAGAGCAGAACAAGCTCCGCAAGCTCCTCAACATGTCGGTCAACGAAATCGAGCTCTCTGTCCGCGCCGCGAACTGCCTCAACAACGCCAACATCACGACCGTCGGCGAGCTCGCGATGAAGACCGAGCAGGAGATGCTCAAGTACCGCAACTTCGGCAAGAAGTCGCTCAACGAAATCAAGGAGAAGCTCGAAGCCCTGGGTCTGTCCCTCGGCATGAAGTTCGACGAGCGCCTCCTCGACACCAAGAAGGAAGCCTGAGCCCAACCCGGAAACGGGAAACCGGAAACCGGATACGGCGCACAGCCCTCCGGTCTCCGGTTTCCGCTTTCCGATCTTACCATTTCGGTCCTCGCGCCGTCCGCTGCCGCCCAACGCTGCGACCGGATTGCCGATCGGGGACCGCCTGAAACCAAACCGCCATGCGTCACAACAAACACCACGCCTCCCTCGGCGTCACCCGCGAACACCGCGAGGCGATGCTCTCCAATCTCGCGGCCTCGCTCATCGAGCACGGCCGCATCCAGACCACGCTGACCAAGGCCAAGGCCCTGCGTCCGTTCGTCGAGAAGCTCGTCACCAAGGCCAAGAAGGCCGCGGCCAAGGCCGAGAAGAAGGATGCCATCCACCTTCGCCGCCTCGCGCACGCCGACCTCCGCAACGAGGACGCCGTCACGAAGCTCTTCAACGAGACCTACAAGGAATTCGCCAACCGCAACGGCGGTTACACCCGCATCTACAAGCTCGGCGCCCAGCGCCAGAGCGATGCGGCCGAGCTCGCGCTCATCGAATTCGTGAAGGCCGACGACCCGGGCTACAAGAAGTCCAAGGGCAAGAAGTCCAAGGGCAAGAAAGCCGCCGCCAAGTCCGAGGCCGCCCCGGAAGCCGCTCCCGCCGCCGAAGCCCCCAAGGCCGAAGGCGAAGCGAAGAGCTGAGCTCTCCGCGATCCCCGATTCCCGAGACGCGCCGGTTTCCGGCGCGTCTTTTTTTTTTGCCCGGTCCCGGCGGGCCGGGATTTTGGTTTGCCGGCGGCGTTGCGCCGGTCCCCATTCGGGTGCCCGCATGTTCGAACTTACCGCCGGAGCCGTTGTATTCTGCGTCCTCGTGGCCGCGTTCTTCCTCGCGCTTTGGCTGTTCTACGACCGGCGCGACCATCGCCGCTTCGAGCTCGAGCGCCGCAAGATCACGTTCCACTGCATCCGCTGCGATGCCCTCTACTCCGCGCCGACCGGTCCGGAAACCCGGCCGTGCCCGAAATGCGGATACAGCAACGGCCGGTTGAAGTTCTGAGCCGGGATCATTCAGTTGAGAGTTGAAAGATGAGGGTTGGGAGATCGATCAGCCGAGCCGCGGGAAACGCAGCCGAAGCCAGCAGCCTGACGAACCGAACGGCTTTGCTCTCAACTCTCAGCCAAGTTCTCTCAACTGCATGAGTTCGGCTGAGCCGAACCCGTGCGGTCGGGCGCGCTTGGTTGGGCGGGGAGATCAAAACCCTACGGCTTTTGACCCGGCCGGCCGCGGCTTCGTTTTCCGAACCCCGACGGATCGCGCTCCCAACTCTCGGCTCTCGACTCTGAACTACCTCATCCCCGCTCAGAGCGCGGCCTTGATCGCCGCCACCGTCGCCGCGTAGCCGCCGGCATCGAGCAGGGTTTTGTTTGCCGGCATCATCTCGAAGGGCGCGCCCCAGGCCGGGCCGCCTTCGTATTTCGGGACCAGATGGAAATGCAGGTGCGGGAGTTTGTCCGAGTACGCGCCGTAGTTGATCTTGTTCGGCGCGAAGGCCGTCTTGATCGCTTTCGCGGCGCGGGCCACGTCGTTCATGAACCGGCCGACTTCCACGGCATCGAGTTCGAAGAGTTCGTTCACGTGCGCCTGGTAGGCGACCACGCAGCGGCCGCGGTGGGTCTGCTCTTTGAACAGGTACAGCGTCGAAACGGCCAGCGGCGCGATCTCGATCATCAGATCCTGAAGGCGTTGGTCGCGGCGGCAGTAGAGACAATCGGGGAGGTCGCTCATGCGCGCAACCGTGGGAGCGCCGCGGCGGGGCGTCGATGGCGAAGTACCGCCGGCCGCCCCGCGCGGCGCTTGCAGCGCGCGCCGCAGCGCCCGTAGCGTCCGGGTTGCGTGACCGCCGCTTCCGCCCCCGCCGCCCCCGATCCCTATGCCCCGCAGCCGACCTTCCTCCAGCGGCACGGCGAGGCGACGGCGGCGGCCGTGGTCTTTGTGCTGACGGCGGGCCTCGCGATCCTCGCCTTTCCGCCGTTCCAGTTGCCCGAGCTGGCCTACGCGATGCTCGTTCCCGGCCTGTTCTGGGCCTACACGAAACCGCGGTTCAAGCTCTACGTCTGGACCTTGTTCGCCGCCCAGGCCGTCGCCTGGACGGTTCTGCTCGGCTGGCTGCACCATGTCACGTGGTTCGGCTTGTTCCTGCTGGGGCCCTTCGTCGGGGTGTGGGTCGGGGTCTGGTATCTCGCGGCGTGGTGGGCGTTGCCGCGCATCGTGGGCCGGCCGACGCCGTTGCGGTTGCTCGTGGTGCTCGGCCTCGCGGGTTTGTGGGTGCTCGTCGAGTGGTCGCGGACCTGGCTGCTTGGCGGTTTCCCCTGGTTGCCGCTTGCGGCGAGCCAATGGGAGCGCTCCAGCATTTTGCAGGTGGCGGCGTTCACCGGCGCCTACGGCGTCTCGTTTGTGTTGGCGGTGATGAATCTTGGCTTCGCCGCCTACGCGCACCGGTTGTTCCGCGAGGGCGTCACGGGGCTGAACAAACGCAGCCAAGAGTTCTTTCTCGCGCTCTTTCTCATCCTGACCTGCGCCTGTATCCATCTCACGGAGTCGTTCAACCGGCGCAACTTCTCCCAGCGGCTCGCGCGCATCGCCGTCGTCCAGCCCTACATCGCGCAGGACGTGAAATGGGATCCCGCCCGCGGGTCCGAGATCCTCGGGATTCTGCAGCAGACGACGCTCGCGGCGGCCATGGGCAAACCCGATCTGATCCTGTGGCCTGAGGCCACGACCCCGCTCGCGGTTCGCGGCGACGAACAGGCTAAACTGTTTGTCGAGACCCTCGCGAAGCGCGCCGGCGTGCCGCTGCTTCTCGGCTCGATCGCGATCGAGAAAACCGGGTCGGCCGACGAGCAGTGGTTCAACGGCGCGTTTCTGGTTACCCCCGAGGGCGGCGTGGCCCCGGACTACTATGCGAAACGCCAGCTCGTGCCGTTCGGCGAGTTCGTGCCGTTCCGCCCGCTGCTCGGCTGGATCGGCAAGTTTGTCCCGATCGGCGGGGACTTCGAGGCGGGCGAAACCTCGTCGCCGTTGCTCGTGCCGCTCGGCGACCGCAACGCGATCGTCGGCCCGCTGATTTGCTACGAAGATATCTATCCGTCGCTCGCGCGCTCCAGCACGCGCGCCGGCGCGGCGTTTCTCGCGGTGCTCACCAACAACGGCTGGTTCGGCGAAGGCGGGGCGGCCTCCCAGCACGCGGCGCATTCCGTGCTGCGCGCGGTCGAGAACCGCCGGCCGGTCCTGCGCTGCGGCAACGGCGGCTGGAGCGGCTGGATCGACGAGTTCGGCGTCGTGCGCCGGGTCGTCACGAACGACGCGGGCAGCATCTATTTCCGCGGCACGCGCACCATCGAGGTCCAGCAGGATATCCGCTGGATCGACCGCGAGAGCGCCTACGTCGCCTACGGCGACTGGTTTGTCCTGCTCTCCGCCGGATTCGTGCTGTTCGGGTGGACGTTGCTCAAGACCGCGCCGCCGCTGCCGTCGCCGGACGATCCCGTCGCCTGATTCGACGCCGATTTCGGCGCGCGGTCGCGGCGGTTGCCAGACTGTCAGATGCCCGGCGCCGTTGCTACGTCATGGGCACCGCGTACCGCTCGCGTTGCGTTTTCCCCCCGTCTCCCGGTCACCCCCGTCGCCGCGAGTCTTCCCCCCCGAAGGCGCATCTCCGTTTCCGTCCCTCCAACCTCACGCCCCTATGAATGCCACCGGCCGAACGTCCCTTGCCCGCCGCCTGCCCCTGATTCCGCTTTGTTCGTTGCTGGCCGCTTTGCCCGCTTGGGCGCAGCAGGCTCCCGCCGGCGCCTCCGCCACGGAGGAGGCGCGCAACCTCGCGCGCTACGATCTCAACCGCAACGGCCGCCTCGATCCCGACGAGCGCACCGCGATGCAGGCCGATGCCGCCAAGGCCGCCAACGCCGCCGGCGACACCGCGCTCGTCCTTTCGCCCTTCACGGTCAACTCGACCCGCGACTCCGGCTACTTCGCCGAGAACACCCTCGCCGGCAGCCGCCTCAACACGAACCTCAGCGATCTCGCGGCCTCGATCACCGTCGTGACGAAGCAGCAGATGGAGGACACCGCCTCCCTCGATATCAACGACGTCTTCAAGTACGAGGCCGGCACCGAGGGTTCGGGCACGTATTCACCTTCCATTACGGATCGCGGCACCGCGAAGGACACCGTCGCCGGTTACACCTTCGGCAACGACGGCGGCACTTCCACCAACGCCCAATCCAACCGCATCCGCGGTCTCGCCGCGCCCGACGCCTCGCTCAACTACTTCCCGACCAACAACCGCGTCCCGTTCGACTCGTACAACACGCAGTCGGTCGAGATCACGCGCGGTCCCAACTCGCTGCTCTTCGGTCTCGGCAGCCCTTCCGGCATCGTCAACCAGACCGCCGCCCAGGCCGCGCTCAACAAGAACACCGGCTCCGTCCAGCTCCGTACCGACCACAACGGCTCCTTCCGCAGTTCCCTCGCGCTCAACCGCTCGCTGATCAAGGACAAGTTGGCCGTCTACGGCGCCTTCCTCTACAACGACCAGCAGTTCGAGCGGAAACCGTCCCGCGATCTCACCCGCCGCCAGTTCGGCGCCGTCACCTACAAGCCGTTTTCGAAGACCGTCATCCGCGGCTTCGCCGAAGGCTTCGAGAACAAGGCCAACCGTCCGAATTTCCTCACGCCGCGCGACCAGGTCACGCCGTGGTTCCAGGCCGGCCGTCCCGCCTACGATCCGACCACGCGCACGATCACCCTGCTCGACGGCGGGCGCACCGTCGGACCCTACGTTTCCAACGTCCTCTCCCCCGGCTACAGCGCCGCCCGCAACACCGTCCTCGGCATCGGCGGCCTGACCAACCCCGCGTCGCCGCTCTTCCTGCGCGGCATCCAGTTCGACGACGTGTCCCGTCCCGTCCGCTACATCGACGGCGGCACCTCGGTCGCGTTTTTCCAACGCAACCCCGTCCTCTTCGCCCCGGCCCAAACGAGTCCCGCCACGGCCACGCCGACGCCGGCGACCCTCGGCTGGACCGCCAACGATCCCCGTTTCGCGATCTTCGAGCGCTACTACGCCACGTCGACCAACTTCCCGAATCCCACCGCCACGATCGACGGCCGCACCTTCACCTACGGCAGCTGGCAGTGGGCCGGCGTGACCGACAAGCGCATCTACGACTGGACCGAGTACAACCACGCGCAGACCAATTTCGGCGACCTCCGCGCCGGCAACTACAACCTCGAACTCGAGCAACAGTTGCTGCCGAACCTCTTCTTCAACGCCGGCTGGCTCCGCCAGGACATCGACGGCATCGAGAACTACACGATGTCGCAGCTCACCGGCGCGACGCTCCAGATCGACGCCAACACCCGCCTCATCGACGGCAGCCCCAATCCGTATTTCGGCCTGCCCTTCGTCACCGAGGGCACCGGCGGCGGCGTCGATACGTTCTACTCGCCGCAGACGGACGACAATTACCGCGCGATGCTCGCGTACGACCTCGACCTGTCGAAGCAGAACAAATGGCTGAGCTGGATGGGCCGCCACCGTTTGCTCGCCCTCTGGACCAAGCAGGAGGTCAACCGCGCCGTCGAACGTTGGCGCAACGGCTTCGTCGACGGCGACGCCCAGGGCCGCCTCCGCTACGTGCCCAACCTCTCCCTCCCCGGCACCGCGCTCTGGTCCGGCACCGCCCTCAAGCGCAATTACTACCTCGCCAAGCCCGGCGGCGCCCAGGGCGTCGTCACGCAGTCCGCCGGCTTCTACGGCAACCAGGGCTGGAACGGCCCCGTCAGCTCCTCGATGCAGGTGTACAACCACACCACCGGCCGCTTCGAAAACGTGCAGGTCACCGAGCAGGCGCTGTTCTCGCAGGCCGGCAGCTTCAAGACCCGCCGCGAGGTCGACAGCTGGAATCTCGCCGCCCAGAGCTATCTCTGGGGCGACCGCATCGTCTCCACGCTCGGCATCCGCCACGACGCCTACCGCGCCCGCGTCACGACGGCCGGCGCGCTCACCGACATTACCGGCCGCGTCGTCGAGCCCGCGCTGCCCAACGCCCGCCTCTTCGGCAACGGCGTCTCCGGCGTCGTCAACCGCGACCTGGTCATGAACCGCTGGAACCGCTGGGACGAACTCGACGGCGACACCAAGACGCTGGGCTTCGCCGTCCGCCCGCTGCGCGGCCACGCCTTCGTTTCGAAATTCGCCGGCTCCGATTCCGCCCTCAACGAGTTCCTCCAGGGCCTTACGCTCTACTACAACCAATCCGACAACTTCAATCCGCCGGCGACCTTCCAGACCGACTACTTCCTCCGCCCGCTGCCCAAGCCGACCGGCAAGGGCAAGGACGGCGGCTTCGGCTTCAATCTCGTGAAAAACAAACTCGTCGCCCGCGTGAACTGGTACGAGACCGAGAGCCTCAACGAACGCACCGCCGCCGCCGGCACCTTGCTCACGCGTCTGGCTTATTCGGATACGACGACCGGCATTCCGTGGGCCAGCGCCGTCCAACGTATCCGCAACGGCATCGCGTCCGGCCGCACGCTGCAGCAGATCGTCTCCGTCACGAACTGGAACACCGACACCGTCAACCCCGTCAACGACCAGGCCAACCAGCAGCGCATCTACGACCTGATCAAACTGCCGTTCAACTACTACGCCGGCACGAGCGTCGGCGGCACGCAGGACAGCAGGGCCAAGGGCATGGAAATCCAGCTGACCTACAACCCGTCCAACAACTGGACCATCAAGCTCACCGCCGACAAGCAGCAGACGTTCTACAAGAACATCGCGCCGCAGTACGATGCGTGGCTCGCCGAGCGCTTGCCGGTCTGGCAAACGCTGGGGGCTCCGGAGATTCCCGATTTCGCCGACGCCAACGGCCGCCGCTTCTCCCTGCGCAATTTCTGGACCGGGCACGGTTTCGCCGGCGTCGCGCAGATCGAGAACACCGACGGCAACACGAGCCCGCAGGCCTATTTCAACAACGTCGTGCAGTCGCAGGTCGGTCTGGCCAAGGCGCTCGAGGGCGTGTCCGCGCCGTCGCAGCGCGAATACCGCGCCTCGATGATCACGAACTACCGTTTCTCCCAGGGCCGCCTGAAGGGCTTCTCCGTCGGCGGTTCGCAGCGTTGGGAATCGAAGGCCGCCATCGGCTTCTTCGGCAAGGTCGGCAATCCGATCACCGCCCCGACCGTCATCAACGTGGCGGATCCGACCCGTCCGGTGTACGACGAAGGCAATTTCTACACCGACTTCTGGATCGGCTACGGCCGCAAGATCATGAAGGACCGCTACGCGGTGAAGGTGCAGCTCAACGTGAACAACGCCTTCGAGAGCGGCCGCCTGCTCCCGACGGCCGTCAACTTCGACGGTTCGCCCTGGGCCTTCCGCATCATCGATCCGCGGCAATTCGTGCTCACGACGACCGTGGAATTCTGAGTGCCGCCGGCCGCCGGCGGCAGCGGTAAGCTGAAAGCCGAAAGCGGTAAGCGGTAAGCAGTCAGCGGTCAGCTTTCGGCCATCCGCTATCCGCAATCCGCCCTCCTCGGTGCCTCCGCGCAAAGTAACCTATTGGGTTACTTTGCCGCGGAACGAATCGACGCCGGCGCCGGAAGCGGACATGCGCGAGGGTGCACGGTTGCATGAGTTCCCGTTCCCTTAACTCCGCCGGATTCCGTTGGTGGCAGCCCGTCACGCTCTTGGCGGCGGTGGCGTTGGCTTTCGGCAATTCGCTCGGGGCGCCGTTCTTGTTCGATGATGTGGCGGCGGTGTTGACGAATCCTACGATCCGCGACCTGGGTTCCTGGGCGGTGCTGCAACCGCCGGCCGACGGCGGCACGACGACGGGCCGTCCGATCGTCAATCTGACCTTGGCTTTGAACTACGCCCTCGGCGGTGAAGCGCCGCGCGGTTACCGTATCTTCAATATTCTCCTGCACGCCGCGTCCGCGCTGCTGGTGGCGGGCCTGGTACGGCGCACCTTGGTTCTGCGGGAATCGCCGGGGGCCGCGGGCGTTTCCGAAAACACCAACGCGGCCGCGACGACCGCGTGGCTGGCGGCGTTGCTCTGGGCGCTGCATCCGCTGCAGACCGAAACCGTCACCTGCGTCGCGCAACGCACGGAAGGACTCGGCGGCCTCTTCGTTTTGGCGACGCTGTATGCCTTCGTCCGCGCGGCGACGGCGCCGACGCCGTCGGCCATCCGGCGTTGGCAAATCGCTACCGTGGTCGCGGCTGCGCTCGGCATGGGCAGCAAGGAAATTGCCGTGACGGCACCGCTGCTGGCGTTCCTGTACGACCGCACATTTTTGGCCGGGAGCTTTGCCGGGGCCTGGCGCGCGCGGCGCGGCTTGTGCGTGGCGCTGCTGGCCACGACGGGAATTGCTTTCGCGTTGCTCGCGGCCGGCGGCGGTTCGCGCGGTGTCGCGGCCGGCTTCGGACTCGGGATTTCGAGTTGGGATTATCTGCTCACGCAGGCGCAGGCGCTGGTCATGTACCTGCGCCTGGCGGTGTGGCCGCATCCGCTGGTGCTCGATTACGGCCGCGACGTCGTGAGCGGGCCGGCCGCGGTGTGGTGGCAGGGGCCGCTCGTGCTGGCGCTGTTGGGCAGCACGGTCTGGGCCTTGGTGCGGCGGCCTCGGCTCGGTTTCCTCGGGGCTTGGTTCTTTGTGCTGCTCGCGCCGAGTTCGAGTTTCGTGCCGCTCGTCGCGCAGACGATGGCGGAACACCGGATGTATTTGCCGCTGTTGCCGCTGGCGGTGCTGGCGGCGTGGGGCCTCGGGCGCTTCGCTCCGTTCGTCAGCGTTTCGGCCGGGCTCGCGGCGGCGGTTGCCTTGGGCCTGACAAGCCACGCCCGCAATGAACTCTACCTCGATCCGGTGCGCATGTGGCAGGACACCGTGGCGAAGCGGCCGAACAATCCCCGCGCGCACAACAACCTCGGCTGGGCGCTGCACCAGGCCGGGCGTCACGAAATGGCCGATACGGCATTTGCCCGGGCGCTCGCGCTCGCGCCCGACTACGTGTCGGCGCACTACAACCGGGGCGTGGCGGCATTGCAGCAGGGGCGGCCGGATGCGGCGGCCACGCACCTGGCGGCAGCGGTGCGGCTCGCGCCGGCGCACGCCGACGCGCATTTGAATTTGGGTACTGCGCTCGTGCGGTTGGGCCGCGAGGGCGAGGCGTTGCCGCATTTCGAGGCGGCGTTGCGGCTGCGGCCCGGCGCGGACGCGCATTACAACCGCGGCATTGCGCTCGCAGGTCTGGGCCGCTCGGCCGAGGCCGAGGCGGCGTGGCAGGCGGCGTTGCGGCTCGAGCCGGAATTGGCGCCGGCGCATTTCCAACTGGGCCGGCTCGCCGAGACGGCGGGAAATACGTCCGCCGCGGAAACGCATTACCGCGCGGCGATGGCCGCGGACCAATCCGAC
>NEUS01000049.1 GCA_002288455.1 Opitutia bacterium Tous-C1TDCM | reverse complement strand
GGCGTCAACGCGTACTGCTGGCGCCGCGCCTTGCCCGGCGACTTCGGCGAAGTCGTGGCCCAGCTGGGGCAACGCGAGGGGCTCACCGATCTCGATTCCGGCCAACTGCGCGCGCTGAAGCTGAGTCCGGCCGGGCGCGCCGCCGCCGAAGTGCTCTGCGCCGACCTCCACTTGTTGCAGGAACAGGGGTTCGAGCCGCTGCTCGATTGCTTCGACGCCTATCCGCGCGACGAAGCCGCGGGCGCTGTCGCCACGGATGTGTATTCGTTCCACGCGGACCGTGCGCCCGTGCCGGCGGCCACGTTTCTCTGCACCTATTTCGGCGCGCCGAGCGAGGGCGTGGACAACGCGCAGGTCCGCCGGCACGTCGAGATTTCCGAAACGCGCGCGGCCCTCCGGCGCGAATTCGGAGGTCCCGAAGGCCCGGAGTTCGAGGCGTTTCTCACGGAGCACTGCTACGATCTGCACTACGCGCCGTCGCCGGACGCGCGACCTTTCTCTTTCGGGATCGGCCACCTCTGGCGCATCGCGATCGCGCATCCGGGCTGTCCCGTCCCGCCCTGCGTCCATCGCGCCCCGCCCACCGTGCCCGGGCAGACGCGGCGGTTGCTGCTGATCAGCTGAAAGCGGGCGCGGGGAGCGCGCGGTTGAAAGGTGAAAGGTGAAGGTTGAAAGACCTGAAACCTGACCGGGTAGTCGGTCATTGGGTCATGGGCGGGCGGCCCCGGTCGTTTCCCTGACAACAAGATTGGCAAGGTTGGCGGGCGCCTTCATGTGAGAGACCATGAACCGCGTTCGTTTTGCCGCTTTCCTCGCCCTCGGTGTCGTTCCTGCGGTGCTCACGTTGGCGCAGACCGGATTGCCGACGCTGTCGCGGCCGATCGGGGCGCAGATCCTGAACCGCGGGCCGGTGCAGATCGACCTCACGAACCACTTCGGCGTCCCCGGCGTGACCGGCCAGATCGTGCAGTTCAATACCTCGCTGGGCCGGGTGAACGTCGAACTGCAGGCGACCGAGGCGCCGCGCAACGTGGCCAACTTTCTCAGCTACGTGGCCAAGACCTCCTACGACAACACCCTGATCCATCGCGTGGATACGCTGAGCGCCGTCGTGCCCTCGATCGTCCACGGCGGCGGTTTCGCGGCGACGACGATTCCGCCGGCGCCGACCTCGATCGCGCGCAATCCGGCCGTGCCGCTCGAATTCCGCCTGCCGCACACGCGCGGCACCTTGGCGGCGTTCCACGCGCCGAACGATCCGAACGGCGCGACGAGCGAATGGTTTTTCAACGTCCTCGACAATTCCGCGGCCCTCGGGCCGACGACGGACGGCGGCTACACGGTGTTCGGCCGCGTGCTCGGCACGGGCATGACGGTGGTCGACCAGATCTCGCAGGTGCCGACCTTTGCGGTGGCCGGCACGACGTTCACGAAATTTCCGGTCCGCAACTTTCTCCCGACGCTGACGCAATTGACGGCGACGAATTTCGTCACCGTCAGCACGGTCCGCGTCGTCCCGATCTACCCGCCGGCGCTCGGTGATCCGACGGCGGTGCTGGCGTTTGCGGTGACGCCCCCGGCGGCGGCGGGAATTGTGGCGGTGAACATCGCGGGCACGAGCCTGACGCTGACGCCGTTGGCGGTCGGCGCCGTGAGCGTCACGGTCCGCGCCGTCGATTCCAACGGCAACGCGTCCCTGCCGGCGACGTTCACCGTCACGATCCCGGCCGAGTCGCTGCTCGCGCCGGTCTTCACCTCGCATCCCGTTTCGCAGACGGCGGCCCAGGGCACGACGGTGGTCCTGAGTGCCACGGCCACGGGCGGCGACACGTCGGTGTTTCCGCTGACTTACCAGTGGTTCAAGGACGGCCAGGCGCTGGCGGTGCCCTCGAGCCAATATCTCGTGTTGCGCAACGTGAGCGCCGCCGACTCCGGCGCGTACTCCTGCCGCGCCTCGAATGCGATCGGGCCGACGGTGAGTCTGGCCGCGACGCTGACGGTGGTGCCGACGTTGCCGATCGAGACCGGCCGGCTCGTGAACCTCGCGATCCGCACGGAGGCCAACGCGATCGACGACGCGCTGATCGTGGGCTTCGCGGTCGGCGACAACCGCACCAACGGCGACAAGCCGCTGCTCATGCGCGGCGTCGGTCCCTCGCTCGCGCAGTTCGGCGTGCGCGAGGTGCTGCCCGATCCGCAGATCGAGATTTTCCGCGGTTCCACGCTGATCGGCCGGAACGACAATTGGCTCGGCGACGCCGAGATCGCGGCCCGTTCCCTGCGGGTCGGCGCCTTTGCCTTGGCCGGGACGGCGTCGCTCGACGCGGCGGTGGCCACCACGGCGGGAATCGGCGCCTACACCGTGCAGATCCGGGACCGCGAGGCCCGGGCCGGCATGATGTTGGCCGAAGTCTATGATGCGACGCCGGCGGCGCAGATCGGCGAGCGCACGCCGCGGCTCGTCAACCTTTCGGCCCGCGCGCGCGTCGAGCCCAACGGCATCTTGATCGCCGGCTTCGTGATCGGCGGCACGACCCCCGCGACGGTGCTGGTC
Source organism: Opitutia bacterium Tous-C1TDCM (assembly GCA_002288455.1). GTDB lineage: Bacteria > Verrucomicrobiota > Verrucomicrobiia > Opitutales > Opitutaceae > ER46. The sequence continues at coordinate 27,921 of NEUS01000049.1, read as the reverse complement.
CGCGCCATCGGCCCGGCCCTCGGCGCCTTCGGCGTGGAGAACGTGCTCGAGGATCCCCGCCTGCAACTTTACCGCGGCACGACCTTGCTCAACGAAAACGACGACTGGGACGGCGATGCCCAGGTCGCCGCGCTGGCCGGATCGGTCGGGGCCTTCGCGCTGCCCGCCGGCACGAGCAAGGATTCCGTGCTGCTCGCCACGCTCGCCCCCGGCGCCTACACCGCGCAAGTCAGCGCGCCCAATCTGCTCGGCGGCACCGCCCTGATCGAAGTTTACGAGATCCGCTGAACCTACCGACCATGAAGACCCAGCCGGCTATGTTTTCGTTCAGCAGTCTGTTCCGCCGCCTCTTCGCCGTCGGGGGTGCGCTCGCGGCCGCGGCCGTGGCGCAGGCCCAGGCGCCCGACGCCTTCGAGGAAGACGACGCGCCGGCGACCGCGAAGGTCATTTTCAACGGCGTCACGCAGAATCGATCGATCCACTTCGGCGACACCGACTGGGCGACGTTCACGATCGGCGGCGCGGGCGCGACCGCCTTGCGCATCGAAACCGCGGCCCCGGTGATCGGCGGCAGCGGGGATACGGAACTCTGGCTCTACAACGCGACGAATCTGACAAAGGAATTGCTCTACGCCGACGACGGCGCGCTCGGGAAGTTTTCCCTCATCACCTTGGCGAACGTCGTGCCGGGAACGTATTTCATCCGCGTCGGCTCGGTCCCGTTGGCCGGCGCGCCGGTTCCGATCGCGGCGTACACCTTGCGGGCGACGTGGACGGACCGGGCGGACAGCTTCGAGGCGGACAATACCGCCGCCACCGCCAAGGCCATCGCCAACGGCGAAACGCAGGAGCGTTCCATCCACGTGGCCAACGACGAGGACTGGGTGTCGTTCACGGTCGCCGGCTCCGGCGCCACGAATGTGCGGATCGAAACCGCGGGCGGCATCGGCGACACGGAACTGTTTCTCTTCGGGCCGAACAGCTCCACCGTCCAGCTCGCGTACAACGACGATTTCGGCACCGGCAAGTTCGCGCAGATCGCCGTCGCCAGCCTCGTGCCGGGCACGTACTTCGCGCGCGTGACTTCGTTCGGCCAGAGCAACGCCATCAGCGCCTACACGCTGCGGGCGAGTTGGACCGAGGGTTCGGTCGCGCCGCCGACCGGCGACAGCTTCGAGACCGACGACACCGCGGCGGCCGCCAAGGCCATCGCCAACGGCGAGACGCAGAACCGCTCGATCCACGTGGTCGGCGATGTCGATTTCGTCCGCTTCACGATCGGGGCCAACGGCGCGACCAATCTGCGCATCCGCACCGCGGGCGTGGCGGGCGACACCGAGATTTTCCTCTTCGGACCGAACAGCCCGACGACCCAGCTCGATTACAACGACGATGCCGGCGGCGGCACGTTTTCCCAGATCGTCCGCGCGACCGTGCCCGCGGGCACGTACGTCGTGAAGGTCGGCGAATTCGGCAACGACCGCACGATCTCGGCCTATGCACTTTCCGTTTCGTGGACCGACAGCGCGCCGGTGCCGCCGGGAGACTCCTACGAAATCGACAATACGCCCGCCACGGCCAAGCCGATCGCCAACGGCCAGACCAAGGCCAATTTTTCCATCCACGTCGCCGGCGACGAAGATTGGTCGACCTTCGTGATCGGGCCCAACGGCGCGTCGAACGTCCGGATCGAAACCGCCGGCGCGAGCGGCGACACGGAAATGTGGCTCTACGGCCCGAATGAAGCCACCGCGTTGCTCGCCTACGACGACGAAGGCGCGGCGCCCGGTTTCTCCCGGATCGTCATGCCCTACCTCGGACCCGGCACCTACTTCGTGAAGGTCGCGGAATTCGGCAATAACGGCACCATCGGCTCGTATTCGCTGCGCGCCTCGTGGACCGACGGCGTGCCCGTCGCCACGACCGGCGGACGTCTCGTCAATCTCTCGATTCTCACCAGCACGACGCCCGAATCGCCGACCGTGATCGTCGGCTTCGTGACCACGGGCACGGGCGCGAAATCGTTTTTGCTGCGCGGCGTGGGCCCGACGCTCTCGACGCTCGGGGTCGGCGACGCGATGGCCGATCCCAAGCTGCAGCTCTTCCGCGGTTCCGCGCCGCTGGCGGACAACGACAACTGGGGCGCGGGCGGCGCGCTGCGCGATGCGGCCACGGCGGTGGGCGCGTTCCAATTGCCCGACAACAGCCGCGATGCGGCGATGATCCAAACGCTCGGCGCCGGTGCGTTCACGGTCCAGGTCAACGGCGGCAGCGGCGCCGTCTTGGTCGAAGCGTATGAAGCGAGCGGCAATCTGGCGACGCGCTTGGCCAACGTCTCGGCCCGCGCCTTCGTCGGTTCCGGCGGCGGACTGCTCGCCGGCGGCTTCGTGATCGGCGGCCAAGGCCCGCGCACGCTGCTGATCCGCGCCGTCGGCCCCGGCCTCGCGCCCTTCGGCGTCACCGACTTCCTTGCCGATCCCAAGCTCGACATCTATTCCGGCCGCACGGTCGTCCAATCCAACGACAACTGGGGCGGCACCGCGGCCCTGACCGCGACGTTTGCCCGCGTCGGGGCCTTCGGCCTGACGGGCACGTCGCGCGATTCCGTCCTGCTCGTAACGCTGCAGCCCGGCGCCTACTCCGCGCAGGTCTCGAGCGTCGGCGGCGCGGAAGGCAGCGTGCTGCTGGAAGTTTACGAAGTGCCCTGAAACGAATTCCCGTTTAGGGAATTCGTTTCAGGAGGTTTGGGGTTCGGAGTTAAGCGCTGGCGCGTTGGGCCAATCTGCGCGCGGGGTCGGCCAAGGGGTGCGCAGCGGGCGGCGGGCCGGGCGGCTAGAGTGTTTCGTAGCTCCCGGATCAGCTTCGTCCTCGGATCCGGGAAATTCCCAGGGTCACGGCAGCGTCGTGAGCGACGCGGGATGATAGCCCCGCCGAGGTTCGAATCCTCGAGCTGCCACCCTCTGCATAAAACCGGAAGGCGGAGACCGGAAACCGGAGAATGGGATATTGCGGATCGCGGATTGCGGGGTGCGGATTGGGGAGCGGCCGCGGGCGTTGCCTTACTTCCAATCCCGAACCCCCAAACTCCGAACTTCCGGAATCGCTATTCTGCCAACCCCAAGCCCCGAACCCCGAACTCCGAACCGCGCGCGTCAGCGCGCGGGCGGGAGGCCGAGGAGTTGGCGGGCGCCGCCGATGACGCGGTCCCAATCGAAGGCGGGGCCGGGGTCGATCTTGTTGGCCTGGACGTGGAAGTGGCCGAGCACGCCGGCGTAGGCCTTGAGTTGGTCGTCGGGCAATTTCTTCGTGATCAATTTGCCGGCCGCGTCGCGCGGGTAGTCGCATTTGAGTTTCGGGAAAACTTTGCACAGCGCGGCGGTCAACTTGGTCAGCGCGGCGTACTGCTGCGGCGTAAGATCGTACTGCAGGAGGTCCGTGCCCTGGACGTTGCCGCGGACGAGATCGGCGCGCGCGGGGCGGCCGACGAAGTCCTTCGTGAAGATCATCGGATCGCCGAAGCGCTCCGGCACCTTGATGTACGGGCCCTTCGCATCCTTCGGATACCACTCGTCGAGCGCCTTGTGTGCGCCGGGCGGATACGCGCCCATGTTGGCGATCTCGATGCCGATGGAGCGGCCGTTGGAGGTCGTGGCGTGCCAGGTGCGTTCCTTGAGGTCGACCGTCTGGTAAATGGTCCCGTCGATATCGATCATGAAGTGCACGCTCAGGCCGCGCAGATCGTGGAGGATTTTGAAGCACTGCTTGCTGATGCCGGCGACGTCGTAGTGCATCACGAACTGGTCGACGGTGCGCTGCAGGAGCGGCAAATCCCAGCCGCCGCCGCGCACGCGTTCGATTTCCTCCGGGGCAAGGCCGTCGGTGCGGAGATTATAGCGGTTGGGCGTGCGGAGGTCCTTCACCGCCTCCTTGGTTTTGTCCCAGCTGCTTTCGGCGAGCGGGCTGAAGCGGCGTTCGACGCGGTAGCCGTCGTAGCCTTGCGGGTCCATCCACGTGACGACGCGCGTGCCGGTGTGGAAGAGTTGGCCGGCGACGACGATCTCGTCGCCCTTGCGCGGCATAAATGTCCGGGGCCGGGCGAGGTAGCAGCTGCTTTGGACGAGGCAGGCCGCGGCCAGCAACGCGAGGGCGGCGGCACGGAGGGGAAACGACGACGTCATGCGGCCACTTGAGCCGGGCCCGGCGCCGGGCTCAATCGCGAAGGCGGAAACGGCTGGCCTCGCCCGCGCGGCCGCGCTGACCTGCGGGATGCGCACGTTTTTCGGATTCCTTTTCCTGCTGGCAACCGGTCTGGCCGCCGCGCGCGCCGCGGCGCCCGCGGTGCAATTGGGCAACGAGGTGCTGGCCGCCGACGGTTTCAAGGCCCTTGCCGGAAAACGCGTCGGGCTCATCACCAATCCCTCCGGCGTGAACCGCGAACTGGTTTCCACGATCGACGTCCTGCGGGCCGCGCCAGGCGTGAAGCTGGTCGCGCTCTTCGGGCCGGAGCACGGGATCTACGGCGACGTGCCGGCGGGCGACAAAGTCGAGAGCCGGACCGACACGCGCACCGGGTTGCCCGTGCATTCGTTGTACGGCGCCACGCGCAAGCCGACGCCGCAGATGCTCGAGGGGCTCGATGTGCTGGTGTATGATCTTCAGGATACGGGCGCGCGGTCGTACACGTTCATCAGCACGATGGGCCTGGCGATGGAGGCCTGCGGGGCGGCGGGCGTGGAGTTCATGGTGCTCGACCGGCCGAATCCGCTCGGCGGCGAGCGCATCGAGGGCCCGCTCGTGGAGCAGGAGGCGCTGCGCTCCTTCGTGAGCCAATGGGACGTGCCGTACGTGTATGGGATGACCTGCGGGGAAGTGGCGCGCCTGATCAACGGCCGCGGCTGGATCAAGACGCCGTGCAAACTCACCGTGGTTCCGGTGCGCGGTTGGCGGCGCGACATGCTGTGGCGCGACACGGGGCTGCCGTGGGTGCCGGCCTCGCCGCACATCCCGCACGGCGAATCGCCGCTCTTCCAGGTCGCGACGGGCATGCTCGGCGAGATCGGCAACGTGAACGTCGGCGTCGGCTATCCCCTGCCCTTCCAGTGCCTCGGCCTGCCGAAAGTCGATCCGCACGCGCTTGCCGCCAAGCTCAACGCGTACGGCCTGCCCGGCGTGGTGTTCCGGCCGCTGACCTACAAGCCGTACTACGCGACGTACAAGGACGAGATCATCGGCGGCGTGCAGCTGCATTTCACGGACGCGCGCCGCGCGCCGCTGACCGCGATCAACTACTACGCGCTGGAGGCGATCAAGGCGGCGGCGGGCCGCGACGTGTTCGCGGAGGCGGTGCAGGCGGGGAAGAAATTCGACATGTTCGACAAGGTGAACGGCACCGACGCCACGCGCCGCGCGTTGCAGGCGGGGAAATCGGCGGCGGAGATCGTCGCGGGGTGGAAGGCCGGCGAGGAGAAATTCCGCGCGGAGCGGAAGGCGTATTTGCTTTACTGAGCCGAAAGGGAGGGAAATTGGTTCAGCCGAGAAACGCGGTTGAACCACGGAGACACGGAGAACACAGAGGAAAACGGACTGAAGAGACCTGAGATTTGGCTGCCAGCGGAGTGAATCGGTCCGTCGCGCCATTTTTGCCTCCAACCCTGTTCTCTGTGTGCTCTGTGCCTCTGTGGTTCAACGCTGGCTGCGTTGAGAGCTGACGGCCAAGCCTTGGGTCACGGAGGGCACGGAAGAGAGGCGGATTGGCTCCGTGACCCAGGGCCTCAGCCCGTCGGCTGTTTTTTGGCGAAATTCGGATCGGGGCGGATCAGGGCGGTGACGATGAAGCTCGGGATCGTCGCGATGATGACCCAGACGAAGAAGTGCCGGTAGCCGACGAGTTCCTGGATCCAGCCGGTGAACATGCCGGGAATCATCATGCCGAGGGCCATGAAGCCCGTGCAGATCGCGTAGTGGGCCGTCTGGTGTTCGCCCTGCGCGATGTAGAGCATGTAGATCATGAACGCGGCGAAGCCGAAGCCGTAGCCGAATTGCTCGATCGCGACGCAGACGTTCACGATCAGGAAATGGTCCGGCGCGGCGTAGGCGAGGTAGACGTAGACGAGGTTGGGCACGTTGATGGCCGCCACCATCACGGGCAGCCAGTATTTCAGGCCGTGGCGCGCGGCGCAGAAGCCGCCGAGCAGGCCGCCGAGGGTCAGGGCCACGACGCCGACGGTGCCGTAGACGAAGCCGACGGCGCCCGTCGACAACCCGAGCCCGCCCGCTTCCCGGGTATCGAGCAAAAAGAGCGACGCGATCTTCACGAGTTGCGCTTCGGCGAACCGGTACAGCAGGAGAAAGCCGAGCGAACGCAGGACCATCGGCTTGCGGAAGAACGAGGCGAAGGTGCCGAAAAACTCCGCGAGCGGATTGCCGCGCGGGCGGGTCGCGCCGGCGGTGTCGGCCGCGGGCCGCGGGAGCACGAAGCGGTGATGGATGCAGAAGACCACGAACAGCGCGCCGAGCGTGTAGAACGTGAGCGCCCAGGCCCACGGGATGTCGCCGGAACGGGCCACGAAGAGGGCCTCGCTCGCGCCGCGGTTTTTCGGATCGAGCTGCACGACGATCATGGCGGGCTGGCGCCAGTTCTCGCGCGTGAAGGTGAAGCATTCCCCTTCCAGCAGGCGGACGCCCTTGTCGCCGGTCTCGCGGCTCAGGTTCACGACGATGTTCTTTTCGGGCGGCGCGCTCAGCGAAACGAGAAACACGCCCGCCGGCGCGGCCGGGCCGGTGCGGTTGGGCGCGGGTTTCTCCTCGCCGAAGTGCGTGCGGATGAAGTTGCCGAGCGGCGCGACCACAGTGCGGTCCCACCACGAGGGGCCGGAGGCCTTGGGGCCGCCGGCGTCGGCGGGGGCCGGCGGGGCGGCGGTGAGACCGGCCTTTTGGTTCCACGCGCGGGCGCGGGCTACGAGGTCGGCGGCGGGTTGGGCGGGCGGGGCCGCGGGATCGAGAACGAGTTCCGCGGGGGCGGCGACGAGGCGCAGCGGGCCGCCGGCCGGGGCGGTGGCCGCGGCCGCGGGATCGGGGGCCGCGACGGCGACGGCACCGGGGCGGGCGGCAAGCCGGAGTTCCAGTTCCGGCAGGCCGGTGCGCGCCTCCATGGCGCCGGCAAACATGATGAGCAGGCCCTGGCCCGCGATCATGGCGAGGCGGTAGAACGTGCTGCGCACGCCCACGAACCACGCCTGGTCGTGCGGGTTGAGCGCGAGCATGTAGAAGCCGTCGGCGGCGATGTCGTGCGTGGCCGAGGCGAAGGCCATCAGCCAGAAGATCCCGAGCGACAGTTTGAAGAAGGCGGGACCGGGCAGGGTGAGCGCCACGGCGCCGAGGGCCGCGCCGACGACGAGCTGCAGCACCACGATCCACTGCCGCTTGGTTCCGAGCAATTCGACCAGCGGGCTCCAGAACGGCTTGATGACCCAGGGCAGGTAGAGCCAGCTGGTGTAGAGCGCGATGTCCGTATTCGAAACTCCGAGACGTTTGTAGAGGATGACCGACATCGTCATGACGACGACGTACGGGATGCCCTGCGCGAAATAGAGGGAGGGAATCCAGGCCCAGGCACCGCGGCTGGCGGGAGGAGAAATCATGGGGAAAGGCGAAAGGGGGAAGGCGAAAGGCGAAAGTACCGGAATGCGGAGACCGGAAACCGGAGAGCTGAGGGCTGAAAGCTGAGAGCTGAATGCCGAAAGCTCCGAGCTTTCAGCTTAAAGCTTACGGCTTAACGCTTCCTTCAACGCGAGCACGCGGGCGCAGGAGGCGTCGATGCGGGCTTCGGGAATGCGGCCGGAGGCAACGGCGTGCTCGATGATCGCGATCGCCTTGGGGGCGATGTCGGGATCGTAGCTGAGGTTGTTGCCGAAGCAGAGGACGTCGATGCCGGCCTCGAGGGCGAGCGGGACGGAGTTCTCGAGGCCGTATTGGCTCGAGATCGCCTTCATTTCCATGTCGTCGCTGGTGATGACGCCTTGGAAACCGAGTTGTTGGCGGAGGAGGCCGGTGATGACGGCGGGCGAGAGCGTGGCGGGGCGCGCGGGGTCGAGGCGGGCGTTGAAGACGTGCGCGCTCATGATGACGTCGATCGCGCCGGCTTCGATAAGACGGCGGAACGGGATCAGTTCGCGTTCGTGCCAGGTGGCGGTGACGTCGACGAGGCCGAGGTGGGTGTCGCCGGTGGCGCTGCCGTGGCCGGGGAAGTGTTTGGCGCAGGCGAGGACGCCGGTGTCGCGGTGGGCGCGGGCGAAGGCGAGCGCGTGGCGGGCGACGGTTTCGGGATCGGCGGCGAAGCTGCGGCGCTTGCCCTTGATGATCGGGTTGTCGGGGTGGGCGTCGAGGTCGACGACGGGGGCGAGGTTGAGATTGAAACCGGCTTCCTTGAGCGTGCGCGCGGTGGCGGCGGCGTGGCGGTAGGTTTCGGCGGGGTCGTCGAGGCGGCCGAGTTCCTCGTGGGAGATGCTGGCGGGGAAACCGTAGCCGGCCTTGAGCCGGTTGACGCGGCCGCCCTCCTGGTCGACGGAGATCAGGAGCGGGATTTTCGCGTGGGCCTGGAAGTGCGCGAGGAGGGCTTTGACCTGGGCGGGGGATTCGACGTTGCGGCGGCCGGCGGTGCCGTTGGCCATTTCCTGGTCGAAGAGAATGACGCCGCCGACGCCGAGGTCGCGGATGTCGCGGAGGGCGAGAGCGCATTCCGCGGGATGGCAGCCGCGGAAACCGACGTTGAGCAATTGGCCGATTTTCGCGCGGAGCGGGAGGCCGGCGAGCAGGGAGGACATGGGGCGAGGAAAACCCCGAAAGGCGAGCGGGGCAAAACTGGAGTGCGGAAACCGCTCCCAAAACCGGAACTCGGAGACCGGAAACCGGAATTTAGCAGACCGGAGACCGAAAACCGGATACCGGACACATGCGGCGAGTCCGGCGGATTCGCGCGGCGGATCGCCACGCTATTCAGACTGTTTCCGGTCTCCGGTTTCCGAGTTCCGGTTTCTCAAAACTCGAACGTGTTCGTGATCGTCCACTTGTTCGGCTGCGGGATGCGGGCGCTGGCGATCTGGCCGTTGGGTTGGGCGGTGACGGCGAGGAGGTCGTCGTCGGCGAGCAGGTCGCGGACGTTGAGCTGGATGCTCCAGCGGATCTTGTCGCCGAAGACGCGTTTGCCGTAGCGGAGCCAGGCGTCGAACTTCAGGTCGTCGCTGCCGTAATAGGGACGGGTGACGTCGTAGACCCAGGCGCCGATTTCGTTGCGTTTGACGGGGAAGCCGACGGCGACCTTGCCCTGCCAGCGGGCGGCGCCGCCGATGCTGAAGCCGCGGAGTTTGCCGGAGCGGAAATCGTAATTGGTGACGTAGTTGAAGCGCCACTTGCGCAGTTCCTGGACGGGCGAGCCGTTGGCGGCGACGGCGTTGAGGTACGGCACGTACATGTTGTTGATCGCGAGGATGCCGAGGTGGGAGGTGCCGAAGGAGTTGAAGTAATGGATGTCCTCGAAGCCTTCCATTTCGCGGATGTTGGTCGCGATGCGGCCGTTGCCGTCGGTCCAGAGCGGGAGGTTGCGTTCGATGAATTGCTTCATGTCGGCGCCGACGTTGGAGCGCTGGGCTTCCTGGCGGGCGGCGTTGAAGGTCATGCGCCAATTGGGCGTGGCGTTCCACGTGCCCTCGAATTCCCAGCCTTCGGAGACGGTGTCGGCGATGTTGCCGACGTTGGGCGGGCGGGTGGCGGACCAATTGCCGCCGTTGGGCAGCTGGCTGAAGTTCCAGGCTTGGACGAGGAGCGGGTCGACGGGGCGGAGCCATTCCTCGCGTGTGCGCCGGGTGAACCACTGCTGGCGGAACGCGGTTTCGGCGGGAGTTAGGCCCGGGTTGAGGACGTTGGCCTGGGCGGGATTGGTGAGGCTGGCGCGGAGCGGGAGGTAGCGCGGGTCGCTCGGGGAGAAGCCGAACCACTTGTTGATGACGACCTCGCTCGTATTCGAACCGCGGAGACCGTTCATGGCGCGGACGACATCGTTGCCGGGCCAGAACGTGTTGTAGAACGTGGCGCCGTCGTTGGCCTGGGTGGTGCGGTAGCGGTTCACGCGGAGGGTGAACTTGCGGTCGAGAAACGAGATCGTGCCGCCGATGTCCTTGGTCTGGCCGGTGGGCGGCGCGAAGGGGCGGCCGTAGACGTCGGCGAGGGTGGAATTCGGGCGGAAGTTTTTCGATTCGTTCCAGGAGAGGCTGACGTCCATGCCGCGGGGGAGGCGGCGTTTGACGAAGTCGGGGGCGTGGAGGACGGCGCTCCAGCTGACGGTGGTGTCCTTGGCGTAGATCGTGGGGGTGGACGGCAGGGTCCAGGCGGGGTTGAAGGGATCGGTCTCGCCGGTGCCCGAGGCGAGGCGGGCGGGGCCGGCGTCGCGGAGGGCGAATTCGTCCTGCCGCCAGCCGACGAGGCCGACGACTTTGTCGCCGAGGAAGTAGCTTTGCCAGATGCCGGACCAGCTTTCGGTGGTGTTGCGGTTTTTCGAGGCGCCGGAGTAGAGCCGGGAGATGTCGCGGTCGCGGGCGGAGATGACGGTGACGGGGACGCGGACCATCCGGTTGGTGCGGGCGTCGAAGACGAGGGCGGTGCCCGCGGACTGGGGCGTATGGTCGGCGGTGATCCCGGGGATGTTGGCGCCGGCGGGCGAGTTGAGGCCGGCGATGGAATTGCCGAGGTAGTGGAGGCCGGCGTACGACGGATACGTGGTGGCGGCGGGGTTGTTGGCGTAGACGTTGAGGTCGAGGCCGTAGGAGAAACCGTTGATGGAGCGGTTGAAATTTTCGCTGCGCTGGTCGGTCCAGGTGCCGGTGAAGACATGGCGGCCGAGGTGGCGGCGGAGACCGCGGTCGCGGCGGAAATCGAGGGTGGCGTAGGCGGTGCCGCGGTAGGCTTCGCGGACCGTATCGGAGAAGTTGTTACCGATGGAATCGGAGGCGACGAAGGGGCGGCCGAAGTTGGGATTCGGGGTGCCGTCGACGAGTTTGTTCTGCATGTCGACGTGGATCGTGTAGGCGTCGAAGCCGAACATGCCGAGGTTGTCGCGGTTGTAGGTCTGCTTGTCGTAGGCGAATTCGAAGCCGACGAGATCGCGGAGGAAGGTTTGGCGGACGGTGGCGTTGAGGGCGCGGAGGCCGGACTGTTCGCGTTTGTTGGGGCCGTCGAGGAGCTGGTCGTAGAAGTTGTAGACGGAGGGATCGCGGAGTTCCTGGTAGCGCCAGAGGCCGGTGTAGGCCTGGCCGGCGGGGGCGAATTGGCGGTTGAGGAAGAAGTTGGGGTTGTTGCCCTGGGCGGTGTAGGCGCCGACGGCGAACCACTGGGTGAACGGGGTGCCGCCGCGGCCGATCATGAAGGGCGGGACATTGCCGCCGCCCTGGGCGGTGCCGGCGTGGTCGGTGAAGACGGCGGCGACCTGGCCGAACCAGCGGCCGGGGGCGCCGAGGTGGGCGAAGAGGAGGGGGTTGGAGGTGACGGCGGTGGGGGCGGTGGGGTCGACGGCGACCTTGTTGAGGACGTTGTACCAGACGCTGAGCCCGTCGTGGGGCGGAGTGGGCCGCGGGCGGTTGGATTCCTGGCGGCCGCCCTCGTAGCTGACCTGGACCTGGGTGAGGCCGTCGCGGACGAGCTTGGGCTCGAATTTCAGGGCGGCGAAGAGGCGGCGGTCCTGTTCGAAGGCGGGGCGCTGGCGGTATTCCTCGCGTTTGTTGAGGGCGATGAAGCGGAGGGCGAGGCGGTCTTTGACGAGGGGGGTGTTGACGTCGAGCACCTCGCGGTGGGAGTCGAAGCGGCCGAAGCTCTGGGTGAACGTGTAGGTCGGTTTCCGGAGATTGGCGGTTTTGAGCTGGTTGTTGATGATGCCGGCGGGGGAGCCGAGGCCGAAGAGGATGGCGTTGGCGCCGCGGGAAATGTCGATGCGCTCGGTGTTGTAGGAATCGAGCGGGATGGAGGTGAGGAAGAAGTCGCGGGTGAGGTCGGCGCCGGCGAGGCCGCGGACGCGGGTGGAGGTGCTGGGGCTCTGGAGCGTGCCCTCGGCGCTGGAGAAACCGTTGCCGGTGGCGACGCCGGAGAAGTTGCCTTCGAAGCCGCCGATCTCGGTGTTGGTGGTGTAGATGAGGATGTCGCGGGCGTTGGTGGACGCGGTGTCGGCGAGCAATTGCGCGGTGACGACGGAGATGGCGGCGCCGACATCGCGGAGGTCGGTGCGCAGGCGGGTGCCGGCGAGCGTGGAGGTGGCGGCGTAGCCGCGGTCCTCGGATTCGACGACGACGAAGGGCGAGAGCGAGAGCGGTTCCTCGGCCGCGGCGGTGCCGACGGACGCCGCGGGTTTGGCGGCGACGGCGGTCTGGGCGCGGAGGGCGGGGACGGCGAGCACGGCCAGGCCGGCGGCCAGCGCCGGGAGACGGAGCAGGGAGGAGTTGGGCATGAGGGCGGAGGTGAACCGCCGGCGCAGCGACGACGTCGCGGGGTTTTGCCGGGCGGCAGCCCAAACTGGAACAAGGCCGGGGCCTTTGGCTACTCCGATTATCGGTGCGGCCGTTTTGGCGGCGGCCCCGGAAATCCAAAATGCGGATACGCCGGGACGCCGTCAGCCCGATTGGGGCAGGAAATTGAGGGCGAGGAAATCGACGGCGGAGCGGAGGTCCGCGTAGACGGCGCCGAATTCGTGCTGGAGCGGGTTGTCGGTCACGGCGGCGGCGGCGCGGGGGATGCCGGCGGCGACGAGGCGGCTGGAAAACTCCTGGGCGGCGGCGGCCATCGCCACGGTTTCCGCCGGGGTGATCCGCGCGGCCGGGGCGGCGGCCGGGCGGCCGGCGAAGACGGCGAGGCCCAGGGCGCCGGCGAAGGCGGCGGCGGTGGCGGCGCCGAGCCAGGCGCGTTGGCCGGCGGCGGCGCGGGCGGAAGCGGGCGCGCGGGCGGCGCACACGGAGCGCAGGAGGCGGACTTCGAAATCGGCGGCGGGGGCGGGCCGCGCGGCGGGGGCGGAGCGGCGCAGGCCGAGGTCGAGGGCGGCGACGGCCTGGAAGTGGCGTTGGCAGGCGGGGCAGCCGGCGACGTGGGCGGAGGCGGCGGGACCGGCGCCGAGGGCGCAGCGGTAACGGGCGACGCGGCAGGCGAAACGGACGGCGGTCGAAGGGGCGGAGTTCATGCGGGCGTTGCGGTTTTCAGCAGTTTCTGGCGGGCGCGGTGGACGAGGACCTTCACGTGGATCCGCGTGAGGCCCATGAGGCTGGCAGTTTCGGCGAGCGGAAGTTCCTCGGCGCAGCGCAGCCAAAGGGCCTCGAACTCGCGGGCGGACAGCGTGCGGCGGGCGCGGGCCCAGAGGGCATCGGCCTGGTCGCGCAATTCGGTTTCGCCCGCGGGGGACATTTCGCCGCCGGCCAGATCGAAGGGCAGTTCGTCCCAGCGCGGGCCGTCGCGGAAATGGTTCAGCGCGGTGCGGCGCGCGATGGTGAGCAACCAAGGGACCAGGGGCCGCGCGGGGTCGACGCGGTCGAGGCCGCGGATCGCTTTGATGAACGTCTGTTGGGTGAGGTCCTCGGCGTCGGCGCGGTGGCGCGTCATTTGGCAAAGGTAGCCGTAGACGCGGCGGTGGTGGAGGCGGACGAGATCGTCGAGGGCGCGCGCATCGCCGGCGAGGGCGGCGCGGAGCAGTGCGCTTTCCTCGGGCGCAGCGACCGCCGGCTCCGGGAGAGAGGCGGCGGGGGCCGAGGACAAAGTGGCGACGTCCTCCACGGGGGCAGATCAGCGGGCGGGAGCGGCGGGGGCATGCGGCTGCTTGCTGACGCTGACGGCGTACTGCGTTTTGCGGTCGGGGTCGTCGGCGTAGGCGACCTTGAGGGTGTAGGAGCCGTCGACGCCGGGGAATTGGAACTGGGACATCGTGCCGCGGACGGCGCGCATGGCGTTCGAGCGGAAGACGAGGGGCGAGCCGCGGCCGTCGGCGGGCACGATCTCGACGCGGTCGAAGCGGGCGTTGCGGCCGCCGGCGGAGGAGCGGCCGAGGGTGATGGTGGCGCCGTTGTAGAGGGCGACGTTTTCGATCGTGCGCCAGTGCAGGCCGTCGACGGCGGCCTCGGCGGGGACATCGGCGGACTTCCATTCGGCGAGGGCGCGGCCGGCGACGAGGGGGGCGGCGTTGGCGGCGCGGGACGGGGCGGACTTGGCCGTGGCGACGGTTTGCAGATTCTTGATCATGCCGGCGAGGCGGGCGCTCGAGTAGGCGAGGTCGAGGACGACGGTGTCGCCGCTGCGGGTGACGGCGGTGGAATTCAGGAATTCGGCGAGCTGTTTGTCCGTGGTTTCGGCGAGCGAGAGCATGGCGGTCATGCCCTGGAGAATCTTCATGAGTTTCTCGGCGTTGCCGGCGGAGGAAGCGACGAGTTCGGCGCGGGCGAAGGTGTCGGCGCCGCGTTCGCCGAGGGCGAGGGAGCCGGAGCCGGCGAGCTGGAGCATGCGGGTCTGCGGGGCGTTGGGGCCGAAGAACGCATCGGTGGGCACGACGGTGGCGGCGAAGACGTAGGCGTCGCCGGCCTTGGCGGCGAGGCGGCCGAGGGCGGAGTCGGCGTTCTTGGCGAGCGAGGGGGCGGAGCCGCGGATCACGGCGTGGGCCTGGAGGACGCGTTCCTTCGATTTGCTGACGAGCACGACGGGCTCGGGCGGGAAGGCGACGAGCACGTGGGGCTGGGCGCCGGGGGCGGCCTTGGCGTCGGAGATGGAGTATACAGGAAACGGATACCCCGCGGCTTCGGCGAAGACCTTGGGTTCCGCGAGCGTGCCCTGGAGCAGGACGCTTTCGGCGATTTTGCGGAGTTCGGCGGTGCCCTGGGCGACGAGGACGCCGTCGATGGCGGCGGGATCCTTCTCGAGGTTGGTGCCGTAGGCGGTGAGGGCGCCGACGGTTTTGAGGACGCGGGGGATATCGAGACCGATGGCGCCGCCGGTGGCTTCGCCCTGGGCTTTTTCGAGGGCGGCGACGAGTTCCTTGCCGAGTTCGCTGGCGCGGAGGCGGTCGAAATCGGCGTGGGCGACCCAGCGGGCGTCGGCGGCGACGACGGCGGGATTGTAGGCGGCGACCGCGTCGGCGGCGGCGAGGACGAGGAGCGGGAGCGCGAGGATGGCGCGGCGGAGGGTGCGGAGATGCATGCGGGAGGAGGTTGCCGGGATTACCCGGAGCCGGGGCCGGCGGTTACAGAAACTTCAGGCCTCGCGCGCGGCGCTGCCGGCGAATTCGCGGCGCGAGAAAAGCGCGGCGGCGACCGCGAGCAAAGCGGCCGCGGCGGCGAGCAGCAGCGCGATCGTGGCGGCGGCGCCGAGGTGGCCCGGGGCGTTTTCACCGGCGCGGAGCAGCAGCGGATCGAGCAGGCCGCGCAGGTGGCGCACGAGCGAAAGCCAGCCGAGCTGCGTGGGGACGCTGCCGAGGCCGACCTCGATGGCGGCGCCGTAGATCAGGCCGACGATGACGAAGCGCGACGTGAGAAGGCCGCAGAGGAGGCCGAAGGCGCCGTAGACGACGATCGCGAGGAACTGGGCGAGCAGCAGGAGCGGCAGGGCGGCGGCGAAGCCGGCATCGCCGCGCCAAGCGGCCACGCCGGCGAGCACGCCGAGGGCGGGCAAAAACTCGAGCTGCGCGCAGGCGGTGTGCGCGAGGTAACGGAAAAGCAGATACACGGGCCGGCGCACGGGGCGGGTGAAGACGTAGTCGACGGCGTCGGCCCGCAGATCGTCGCGCATCGCGCCGCCGGCGGAGACGAAGGCGAGCACGGGCACGAGGAAGCAGGCGTGGAAGCCGGCGGCCCAGGCGGCGAGGCGGTCGGCGTCGCCGCTGCGGGTGGTGGCGGCGAAGGCAAGGACGGCGAGGAGGGCGAGCAGGCCGGCGACGTTGAGCAAGTGGCGCGGGGAGAGCAGGCGGCGCGCGGTGAGGCGCCAGATGCCGCCGAAGACGGCGCCGGCGGCGGGGGCGGCGCGGGGGGCGGCGCGGGAAAAAGCGGCGGGCGGGTTCATGGGCCGGCGGGAGTGTCGATCGCTTTTTCGAGCCGCGAGTCGGTGGCCTGCACCTCGAAGAGGCGCACGCCGCTGGCGAGGAGCAGTTCGTGGAAATGGCCGCCGCCGTAGAATTGGGCGGCATCGCGCCAGCGCACGTGGAGCAGGCCGGTTTCCGGGACGAGGTCGCAGCCGCGGAGCAGACCGCGGTCGAAGAGGAAACGGGCGAGGCGGGCGGGATCGTCGCAGCGGAACGTGGTGGCCTCGGGCCAGCGGGCGCGGGCGTCGGCGGAGGCGGATTCGTTGAGCGAGCGCGGGATGCGGCCCCAGCGGAGGAGCAGGAATTCGGCGCAGAGCGCCTCGAGGTCGTGGAGAATGTGGCTGGAGATGAGGACGCTGCAGCCGGCCTGGGCGAGCTCGCGGAGGACGTTGCCGATGTCTTCGCGGCCCATGGGGTCGAGGCCGTTCATCGGTTCGTCGAGGATGACGAGGGCCGGATCGTGGAGCAGGCATTGCGCGAGCTTGGCGCGCTGGCGCATGCCCTTGGAGAGGGCGGTGAGCGGCTTGCGGCGGTGGGTAGCGGCGAGTTTCACGCGGTCGAGGCATTCGCCGGCGCGGACCTTGGCGGCGGCGGCGGAGAGGCCGGAGATCATGCCGAGGGCGACGAGCCAATCGGTCGAGCCGAGGCCGGCGGGGACGGTTTCGGCTTCGGGGCAATAGGCGAGGCGGGCTTGGACGGACGGATTGGTCCAAGGGTCTTCGCCGAAGACGCGGATGGAGCCGGAGCTCGGGCGGATTTGGCCGAGGAGGAGGCGGAAGAGCGTGGTTTTGCCGGCGCCGTTGGGGCCGACGATGCCGGTGATGCCGGGGCGGATGGCGAAGGAGACGTTGTTGAGGCCGAGCACCAGGCCGTAGAAGCGGCTGAGGGAACGGCCTTCGGCGACGGGCGCCGGGGCAACGGGAGGCGGGACCGGCGGGTTCATTCGGGGCGGAGGCGGCGGAGGAAGACGATGCAGGCGGCGGCGACGAAGGCGGCGAGGCTGGCGAGGGCGCCGGGGAAGTCGGCGGCTTCGACGCGGCGGCCGGCGCCGGTGAGATTCTGTTTCGTGCGTTGGTCGAAGAGGGGCAGCGTGTCGGCGGCGAGGGTGAGGGCGCGGTCGAGTTTGAAAATGCCTTGGCGGACTTCGGAGAGGTTTTGCGTGAAACTGGCGCGCTTGATCCAGACGGGGGCCTTCGGGGGCTGGGCCATGGCGCCGAAGACGAGCCAGAGGCCGATCCAGGCCATGGTGGCGGTGCGGCTGGTGCGGCTGAGGGCGGAGACGCCGAGGGCGAGGGCGGAGAGCACGACGAGGGCAACGGCGTGGAACGCGAGGGCGCGCAGGAGGGGGCCGAAGGAATAGACGATGAAGTCGGTGCCCGGCGCGAAGGCCACGCTGAGCAGCCAGCCGAAAAGCAAGGGGCCGGTCCAGAGCAGCGCGAGCACGCCGGCGATGAGCCCGAGTTTGCCGAGCAGGTAGTCGCCGGAGGTGAGCGGCCGCGAAAGGTAGACGGTGAGCGCGTGGGTGGAGCGGTCGAGGGCGATGAGGCGGGGCACCATCGTCGTGAGCGCGATGAGGCTGAGCATGAGGCCCAAGTACGAGTGGCCCCAGAACACGGCGGTGAACCAGCCGTCGATGCAGATATCCGGGTACAGGAGCACGAGGCCGGAGAGCACGGCGGCGAAGGCTTGGCCGCGGGGACCGAAATAGACGGCGAGGGATTCGACCCAGCCGCCGCTGGCCACGGATTGGCTGAAGACGAAACCGAGGACGGCGACGGCGAGGCCGCCGGACCAGGCGATCGAGATGAGCACCTGGAACAGGCGCAATTGCAGGAGTTGGCGGATCCCGGTGACGATCATCATGCCGCGGCGGTAGCCGACGCCGCGGGGCGATTCGCGCCAGCGGCTCAGGTCAAGGCTGGCGTCCATGGTCGGCGAGGAGGGGCGGGGCGTCGGGGCCGCCGGGGTCGGGCTGACCGGCGGCGACGGCCTTGATGAAGAGTTCGTGGAGGGCGTCGGGGTTGGCGACGATCTCGGCCGGGGGCAGCCGGTGCTCGCGCATGAGTTCGAGGATCCACCCGGCGGAGCCGTCGGCGGATTCGACCCGGAGGCGGCCGTTGGAGAGGGCGACGGCGGGGGTACGGTGGGCGGCGAAGGCGGCGAGGAAGCGGTCGCGTTCGCCGGCGGGGGCGATTTCGACGATGCGGCGATGGCGCTATTTCAAGGCGTCGATGCGGTCGTGTTCGAGCAGGCGGCCGTGGCCGATGATGAGGACGCGGTCGCAGACCCGCTCGATGTCGCGGAGCAAGTGCGAGGAGATGACGACGCTGGTGCCGAGGTCGCGGTGGAGGGAACCGATGAGTTTGAGGATGTGTTCGCGGCCGGAGGGATCGAGGCCGTTGGTGGGTTCGTCGAGGAAGACGACCTCCGGGTCGTGCACGAGGGCCTGGGCGAGTTTCACGCGCTGGCGCATGCCGGTGGAGTAGGTGTCGATGGGGCGGTAGCGTTCCTGGCCCATGCCGACGAGATCGAGGATCTCGTGGGTGCGTTGGCGGGCGATCCGCAGGGACATGCCGGAAAGCTGGCCGCAGTAGGTGACGTATTCGCAGCCGACCATGCCGGCGATGTGGCAATCCTGCTCGGGGCTGTAGCCGACGCGTTCGCGGGAGCTGCGGTTGGCGGCGCGGATATCGCGGCCGAGCACGCGGGCGAGGCCGGCGGTGGGCGTCTCGAGATTGAGCAGGCACTTGATGAACGTGCTCTTGCCGGCGCCGTTGGGGCCGAGCAGGCCGATGGTGCCGGGAGGGACGCGGACAGTGACATCGCGCAACGCCTGGTGCGTGCCGTAGGTCTTGCCGAGGCCTTCGGCCTCGATGATCCAGGCGCGGTCGTCCCCTGGGCCGGAGGAAGACGGCGACGGGTCGGCGACGGAGGAGGCGTTCAAGGCGAGGGACCGCAGGTGGGCAGGCGGATTACACCGGGGCGGAGGTTTGGGTTACAGAAATCATTCGCGGGGGCGACGGCACAATTTCCGTGCCTCTGTCTTCGCGGCCGGGCAGCCTCCGCGGCGAGTGACTCCCGCCGACTTCATCGACCGCCATCCCGCCGAACTGCTCGGACGCCTGCAGCAGCTGGTCGGGGTTTCCACGGTCAATCCCCCGGGCGAAAACTACGACCAGATCACCCGTTGGCTGGTCGCCGAGCTGGAGGCGCTGGGGTTGGCGACGAAGCGTTACCCGATTCCGGCTACCTTGATGAAACGGGAATTGCCGCCGGAGCAGCAGGGTTACCCGCGTTTCAACGTGCTCGGCAAATGGCCGGTGCGCGGCGCGAAGAAGACGGTCCATTTCAACGCCCACTACGACGTCGTGCCCGTTTCCGGCCGTTGGAAGCACGAATCGCCGTTCAGCGGGCAGGTCGACGGCGGATGGATTTACGGCCGCGGCACGGCGGACATGAAGGGCTCGATCGCGAGCTTGCTCCTGGCGTTGCGGGCGCTGCGCACGGCGGGGGTGACGCCGAAAATGAACCTCGAGGTGTCGTTCACGGCGGACGAGGAAACGGATTCCGCGCTCGGCACCGGCTGGCTGGTGGCCAACGCCCCGATCAAGCCCGACTACGCGATCGTGATGGAAGGCGGCGAAGGTCCGGCGGTCTGTTGCGGGCACAACGGCACGTTGTGGTACGAAGTGATCGTGCACGGCCGCGCGGCGCACGGTTCGCTGCCGGAAAAAGGTATTAACGCCCTGGAGAAAATGTCCGCGTTGGTCGGCGAGCTGCAGGAATATCGGGAGGTATTGTCGCGGCGCACCTGGCGCACGCCGGAGGGCCGGCTGATGCGGCCGACGATCAATCTCGGCGGCGTGTTCCATTGCGGCGAAGGCGCCAAGATCAACACCGTGCCGGCGCATGCGAGTTTCACGATCGACCGGCGCGTGCTGGCCTCGGAAACGCATCCCGCGGCGGAGCGCGAACTCCGCGCGCAGGTCAGCGCGGCGGCGCGCCGGGTGCCGCAGTGCCGGATCACGCTGCGGAAAATCTCGGAAAACTATTCCTGTTTTTCGGAGCCAACGCATCCGTTCTTCGCGAAGATGGCGGAGTGCGTCGCGGGCGTGCGGAAGCGGCCCGCGGTGTTCAACGTGTCGACCGGCTTCAACGACATGCATTTCTTTTCCCACCACCTGAAGATCCCGACCTTGGGCTACGGGCCGGGCGGGGTGGATTACCACGGCGTCAACGAGCGCGCGCAGGTGAAGGAATTGCTCGCCAGCGCGAAGATCTACGCGCGGCTGCTGGCGGAGTTTGCGGGTTGAAGGGAAAAATCCGCTTTCGCCCGGGACCGCAGCCACTCGCTGGCGCTTGCGGCCACGCGACGCCGGGCCCGACGCCGGGTTTGCGTTTTGCCGGGGCCGGGTAACGTGATCCTTCCGATGTTCGCCAACCTGCACCAGTTGATCCACGGCCGGCCGCCGCCGCCCGAGGTCGAGCGATCGGCTTTCATCGAGGAGGTGCGGGTGTCGGGCGGCGGGCCGGAGCGGCGCAGCCGGCGGGTCGAGCGCACGATTCTCATTTGCTGGATTCTGATCGCGGTGAAGCACGCGCTGATCATTTGGGTCTGCCACCGTTATCCGGTGCCGTACCACCAACTTTGGATCAATTTCCCGACGTGGCTGCTCGGGGCGTTGGCGACGGCGGTTTATTTTCTCGGGGCCCGGCGGGTTGACGTCCGGGCAACCGGGAAACGCTGACGGATTTTGGGCTTTGGCCTGCGCCGGCGCTGCGCCCACGCTGTCGCCATGCCCAACGTTCCCGGACTCCGCAGTCCCTACGCCGTCGTCGGCCGGCTCGTCTATTTCGGCCGCATGCTCGACAAGATCCGCCTGCATGCCGCCGGCGCCCTGCCCGCCGACTACGTGGTGAATCTCGGCAAGGGTTTCGACGGCCGTTGCGGGAGTTTCCTCCGCGTCAATTACGACGAACTCAAGGCGCGCACCTTGGCCGGCGATCTCGGGGACGAGGCCCTGCTCCAGTGGTGCGAGGAACGCGGCGGGCGGCGCAGCGACGAGGAATGCGAGGTCTGGAGCGGTTTCATGATGAAGCGCGGCTTCCGCGATGCGGGCGCCGAGATCCTGGCGAAACGGCTGCGCGAGAGCGGCCTCGAGGGGAAGCCGGCGGCGACGATGTTCGACTACCTTGATTTCGACGAAGGCCTCGATCCGGTGGCGGCGCGCGCGTGGGAGCTGCGGCCGGCGACCGTGGTGCTGATCATGGGTGTTTCCGGTTCCGGCAAGACCACGGTCGGGCTCGCGCTGGCCGGGGCGCTCGGCTGGACGTTCCGCGATGCCGACGATTTCCATCCCGCGGCCAACGTCGCGAAAATGAGCGCGGGCCAGCCGCTCACCGATGCCGACCGCGCGCCGTGGCTCGCGGCGATCCGCGCGTTCATCGCGGCGGCCTTGGCGCGGGGGGAAAGCGCGGTCGTGACGTGCTCGGCGTTGAAGGAAACGTACCGCCAGGCCGCGATTCCCGATCCGGCCCGCGTGAAACTGGTCCATCTCAGCGGCGATTACGGGCTCATCCTTGAACGCATGCAGCAGCGGCAGGGACATTTCATGAAGGCCGAGATGTTGCAGTCGCAGTTTGCCGCGCTCGAGGCGCCGCGCGGGGCGCTCGCCGTCGACGTGGCGCGGACGCCCGCGGAGATCGTGGCCGAGATCCGGCGGTTGGCCGGTCTGTGAACCCCGCGGCGGCCGCAAGTCGCGACTCGCGCCGGGCGGGCCGTTTCGGCTAAGGAGCAGGCGTGTCCCCTGCCGCCGCCCAACGTTTCCGCCTCCTCGCCAGCGCCGTCAGCGTGCTCGTGCTCGTCGCCGTTCTGGCGGCCGGTTGGTTCTATTGGCGCTTCCGCGCCAGCCTGCCGCAGCTCGACGGCACCGCGGCGGTCGCGGGCCTCGGCGCCGGCGTGACCGTGACGCGCGATGCGCTCGGCGTGCCGACGGTGCGCGGCGCGGACCGCCGGGATGTCACGCGCGCCCTCGGCTGGCTGCACGCGCAGGACCGTTTTTTCCAGATGGATTTGCTGCGGCGGTCCGCCGCCGGCGAATTGTCCGCGCTGTTCGGCGAACGCGCGCTGGCCCGCGACCGGGCGGTGCGGCGCCACGGCTTCCGGGCGATCGCGCGCGAGGCCGTCGCCCGGGCCACGGCCGAGGAACGCGCGTTGCTCGAGGCGTTCACCGCGGGCGTGAACTCCGGCCTCGCGGCCCTCGGCGCCAAGCCGTTCGAATATTTTGTGCTCCGGGCCGAACCGCAGCCGTGGCGCCCCGAGGATTCGCTGCTGATCATCCACGCGATGACGCTCGACCTGCAGGACGATTCCGGCGGCTACGAGCAGACGCTCATGACGCTGCGCGATGTACTTGGGCGGGACATGTACGCGTTTCTCGCGCCGCTGCTGACGCCGGGCGACGCCGCCCTCGACGGCACGAAGGGCGAAGTCGGCCCGATCCCCGGGCCCAAGGTCTTCAATTTGCGCAACCGCAAGGTCGGCGCGGTCGCCCCGCCGCCTGCGGAGACCCGCCTGGCCGGCACCGATCTCTTTGCCCGGCCCGACGCCGAGTTCCGCATCGGCTCCAACGCCTTCGCCGTTTCCGGCACGCACACGGCCGACGGCACCGGCCTGCTCGCGAACGACATGCACCTCGGCCACAGCGCGCCGAACATCTGGTACCGCGCCGTCATCGAGTACGGCGGCCGCCGCATCGCGGGCGTGATGGCGCCTGGCGCGCCGGCGATCGTCGCCGGCAGCAACGGCTACGTCGCCTGGGGCGTGACCAATTCCGCCATCGACGTCGCCGACCTGGTCGAAGTCGACGTCAACAGCATCGCCAAGTCCTTGTACCGGGCGCCCGGATACGAACGTTTGATCGAAATCGGCACGCGGACGGAGACAATCGAGGTGAAGGGCGGCGAGCCGGTGAAACTGGAGGTGCGGTTCACCGTCTGGGGTCCGATCGTCGGCCAGACCGAGAGCGAGCGGCCCCTCGCGCTGCGCTGGACCGCGCACGATTCGGACGCGGCCAACATCAAGCTGATCGAGCTCGAGGCCGCGCGCACCGTGGCGGACGCCGTGCGTGTCGCGCACCGCGCGGGCGTGCCGTCGCTGAATTTCCTCGCCGCCGACCGCGCCGGCGATGTGGCGTGGACGATCGCGGGGAAGATCCCGAAGCGCGTGGGCTACGACGGCCGGCTGCCGGTATCGTGGACCTTCGGCGACCGCCGGTGGGACGGTTACCTGAGTTCCGAAGAAACGCCCGTCGTGACGACGGCGGCGAAAGATTTTCCCGGCGCCCTCCCCGCCCCCGCCGGCCGCGTCTGGTCCGGCAACCAGCGCCAGATCGGCGGCGCGGCGCTGGCGCTGCTCGGCGACGGCGCCTACGCGCGCGGGGCGCGGGCCGCGCAGATCCGCGACGCCCTCGAGGCAGTGCCGAAGGCGACGCCGGCGGATTTGTTCGCCGTGCAGCTCGACCACCGGGCGCTCTTCCTCGCGCGGTGGCACGCCCTGATGCTCGAGGCGCTGTCCCCGGCGGCGACGTCGGCCAAGCCGGAGCGCGCGGCGTTGCGGGCGGCGGTGGAAAAATGGGACGGCGCCGCGACGACAGACAGCACGAGTTACCGGCTCGTGCGCGAGTTCCGGCTGGCGCTGCTGCGCAAGATGTTCACGCCGGTGTTCGCCGGCTGCCGCGAGATTTATCCCGACTTCACGCTGGAGCGGCTGCCGCTCGAGGCCGTGTTTTGGAAACTGTGGGCGGAGAAACCGCTGCATTGGCTCAATCCCGATTTCGGCACCTGGGAGGAATTGGCCGCGGCGGCGGGCGACGACGTGCTCCGGAGCCTGGAGAAACAGAAACTCGCGCCCGCGGCCGCGACCTGGGGCAAACTCAACACCGCGCGCATCGGCCATCCGTTTGCCCGCAGCATGCCGTGGCTCGCGGGTTGGTTGCAGTTGCCGGAAGATCCGCTGCCCGGCGGCGACGACATGCCCCGCGCGCAACGCCAGAGCCACGGCGTGAGCCAGCGGCTCGTCGTCGCGCCCGGCCGCGAGGAAGCGGGCATTTTCCATATGCCGGCGGGGCAGAGCGGGCATCCGTTGTCGCCGTTTTTCCGCGCGGGGCACGCCGCGTGGGTGAAGGCGGAGGCGACGCCGCTGCTCGCCGGGCCGGCCGTGCATACGCTGACGTTGCGGCCGTAGCCGCTCCGGAAGTTGAAGGTTGAAAGTTGAAGGTTGAAAGATCGGCGCCGGGTCCGGACCTGCGTGGCGCGGCCGGCGGGTTTTGCGTTGAGCCGAAGGCGGCGGCGGCGCTTGTTGGCGGCGCGCGGGATGAAGAAAAAGCAACGCACCTACACGGTTTACCTCGGCGGCGAGCTCTTCGCGCTGAAGCACCTCATCGGCAACGCGTGGCTCGCGGAAGCGATCTACGAGAAATCGCACGGCCGTTTCCGTTGCGTCCTGCCGCAGGATATTGCTGAGACCGGCGGTCGCAGCGCCCGTGCGACGCGCGACCGCAACTTCCGCGCGCTCGTCGCCTGCGACCTGGCGTTGCTGAAATTCGACGGCGCCGAATTGGACAGCGGGACCGTCATCGAATTCCTCTACGCCAAGATGGCCGACCTGCCGGCCGTGCTGCTGCGGACCGATGTGCGCAACGGCGGCGACTACCGCGACGAGCCGTGGAACCTGATGGCGAGTTACTTTCCGCGGACGCTGTCGGTCTTCGTGCCGAGCCTCGACGATTACCGCGCCCGCTTGCGCCGGCGCCGCCGCCCCGGTCTCGACCACGCGCTGCACCTGGCCGGGCAGCACAGCTCCGCCGCCGCCCAGCTCGCGTGCGACCACACCGCCGCTCTCTGCGTGCGCGCCCTCGAACGCGTGCTCGCCGTCGCCCCGGTGATGCCGAAGCACCTCCGCGAAAATGTCTACCAGTGGCTCGCCCTTATGCCCGGCTTGCGCGGCGACGGGAAAACCCTCCGGCGCGAATTCGAAGGCCACCTCGAGCGCAAGGTGGAGCGGGACCTGCTATAGTTGCGGAATTCGGATTGGGGATTGCGGAATGAGAAACCGACCCGCTTTCGCCGACCGAATCCGTTTTTGCTTTCTTCAATCCTAAATTCGCACTCCGCGATTCCCAATTATCCCCCATGCCCGTCCACGTCCTCGATCATCCGCTTGCGTCGCATATTCTCACGCACTTGCGCGACCGCACCACGAAGCCGGCGACTTTCCGCACCCTGGCCTACCAGCTGAGCCTGCTGCTCGCGATCGAGTCGACCGGCGACATCGAGACCGAGCTCAAGGCGATCGAGACGCCGCTGGAATCCGTGCAGAGCCGCGTGCTCGCCCACCAGTCGCTCGTCGTCGTGCCGATTTTGCGCGCCGGCCTCGGCATGGTGCAGCCGTTCACCGACATTTTCCCCGACGTCAGCGTCGGCTACATCGGTCTCGAGCGCGACCACGAGACGGCGCAGGCGCGCAGCTATTACTGCAAGCTGCCGCCGTTGCGCGGCCGCCATGTTTTTGTCGTCGACCCGATGCTGGCGACGGGTGGTTCCGCCGTGAAGGCGCTGACCGTGGTGAAACAGCAGGCGCCGGCCGACGTGCGGCTCGTCTGCATCGTGAGCGCGCCCGAGGGCGTGGCCGAAGTGGAGCAACACCATCCCGGCACCGTGATCCACACCGCCGCTCTCGACCGGCAGCTCAACGACCGGAAATACATTCTGCCCGGCCTTGGCGATTTCGGCGATCGGCTCTACGGCACTTGAGCGCTGCGCGGGCGGGCCGGCCCGGGCTGAAGCTCCGGGCTACGGCCGGGCGGCGGCGTGTTTGGCGGCGAGGGCGGCGAATTGCTCGCGCCAAACTTCGTCGCTGCCCGTTTGCCGCCGGCCGATGGCAATCAGCGCGGCGGCGTGTTCGTGGAAGCCGTAGAGCAAATTCAGTTCCGCGGTGCGGTAGATGAGCGGCAGGCGCCGCGGGAACAGGCGCACGCCTTCGTCGAGCACGGCGAGGTGGCCGCGGTTCGGGCGCGCGGCGCCGGTGGCCCAGACTTCGGCGACGAGGTCGTACACTTCGGGCAACGGTGGCGTGTGGCGGCGCGCGTTGAAGAGCGGGCGGAGCACGTCGGCGGCTTGGTTGACGCTGAGGCGGCTTTCGGTGCCTTCCGGCGCGGTCTTGGCGGCGGCGAAACGCAGGCGCGCGAGTTCGTACCAGGCGCGGGGCCGGAGTTCGCCGAGGTGGGCGGCGGATTCGAGCCACTCGCGGGCGCCGGCGTCGTTGCCCGCATCGACTTCGGTCAGCCCGAGCACGGCGAGCAGGCCGGGTTCGCGCGCGCCGCGGTCGTAGGCGCGGCGCAAAGTGCGGCGGGCCTGCTCGAGGTACTTTTCCGCGAGGTCGGGCGAGATCTGGCGCACGTACGGGACTTCGAGACGCTCCCAATCGCCCTTGATCCGGCCGAGTTGGCCGTCGGTGGCGTTGCTGAAAACCAAGGGCGGGAGTTTGGCGAACTTCGCCGGTTTGTAGCGCGCGGTCTTGCGGGTCGCGCCGGGGAGGAAGGCGCGCAGCTCCGTTTGCACGGAGGCGAAATCGCGGCCGAAGCAGGCGCGGAAAACGGTTTCGTCGCCGCCGTCCACCGCGGCGCGTTCCGTGAATTTCCAGAACGCCTGCTTGCGCGCCGCGCCGCCGGCGGGATCGAGGCCCCAGCGCACGAAGAGCGCGGCCTGGGCCTGCCACCAGGCGACGGGATCGAAGGGCGCCTTTTCCCGCGGGGGCAATTGCGCGCCGAACAAATCCGCGAGCGGAAACAGCACGGGCGGGGCCGCCGGGTCGGCGGGGGCGGCCGCGGCCGGGAGCGGCGGCACCGCCCCCGGCCACTCCAGCGGCGCGGCTTCGAGCGCGGAGCCGGTGTACGTGATTTGCCGATACAGCGACATGAAGCCGGCGACGAACCAGGGCGGCAGCGTCGGCAGACGGTGTTTCACCAGCGTCGAGACGTAGTCCGGCGTGAGGGCGAGGCGGTCGGCGTCGAAGCGGTCGCGCCGCACGATCATGAAGACGGCCATGACGTCGCGGTCCTGCAGCCGGAGATTCGGCAGAAAACTCACGGGGCGCGGCGGCACGACGGTGCGGAGGGAGCGGCCGGGGCCGGGCAGGTCGATTTCGACGGGCGGGATTTCGGGTGTCGGGCGCAGCAGGCGCGCGATGACCTCGCGCGAGGCCGCGGGCTGCAGTTCTTCGTCGTAGAGAATCAGCGTGCGCGGGACGCTGAGCTCGAGCTGCAGGGACGGCGGGAGGATCTCGGCGAGCAACTGGTGGAGGCGGTCGTGGGCCTCGACGACGTTGCGGGTGATGCCGTCGTTGCACCGCGAGAGGACTTCGTAGGGCGGGGCGACCGTGTAGCGCCAGGGCGGGCCCTTGCTGGCTTCCTCGACAATGAACGGCGGGAGCGGGACGGCGCTGTCTGGCGCTTCCGCCGCCCGGCCGCAGGCGACGAAGAGCAGAATCAGGCCGAGGCGGAACATGGCGCGGACGGGGATGGAAAACCGGAGCTTCAAAACCGGAATGCGGAGACCGGAAACCGGAGACGGCGGAAAAGAAGAAACGCTCGGAAAGAAGAAAGAAGAAACGGGAGCCTTGAATACCGGAATTGGGAGACCGGAAACCGGAATGGCGGAGTTCGGAGTTCGGAGTTCGGAGTTCGGAGTTCGGAGTTCGGAGTTCGGAGTTCGGAGTTCGGAGTTCGGAGTTCGGAGTTCGGAGTTCGGAGTTCGGAGTTCGGAGTTCGGAGTTCGGA